>JANXLP010000446.1 GCA_025355125.1 Opitutaceae bacterium
GTTCCACTTCGGCACCGACGAAGCCACCGAACTCACCGAGGCCCAGGTTCTCTGGCAGTGCAAAACCTACGTCGCCGCCCTCCGCATCGCCGACGAATTCGGCTGCGAGTCTATCGGCATCCAATACCAGCAGGGCCTCAAGGATCTCCTCCCCGCGAGCGACCTCGTCGAAGGTATTCTCAACAACAGCGACCGCCCGCCCGTAAAAAACGCCGCCGGCCAAGTCATCCGCGCCGGCCAGCCGCTCACGCATTTCAACGAAGTGGACGAATGCGCCGGCCTCGACGGCGTCTTCACCCAACGCGTTCACACCGCCCTCGGCCAACCCGTCGAGAACACCCTCCACGATCTCCGCTGGGGCGCCTACGACGCCAGCGGCACGACCAAAGACTACGTCTGGGTGTTTCTCATTTCCGGCAGTGCCCCGCCCGCACACCACATCGATGGCTACGCCGGCACCGATTCGCTCCGTCAGCCGCCGATGTATTTCCGTCTTGGCGGCGGCACCGTCCGCGGCATCGCCAAGCCCGGCGAGATCGTGTGGAGCCGCGTCTTCGTCGAAGGCGGCAAACTCAAAATGGACCTCGGCCGCGCCAAGGTCATCACGCTCCCGCGGGAAGAAACCGAGCGCCGTTGGAAAGAAACCACCGTGCAATGGCCCATCATGCACGCCGTCACCTACGGCGTCTCCCGCGACCAGATGATGGCCCGCCACAAAGCCAACCACATTCAAGTCGCTTACGCCCACAGCGCACGCGCCGCCGACCTCGCCCTCTATGCCAAAGCCGCTCTCGCCGCCGAACTCGGCCTCGTCGTGAGCCTCTGCGGCACCAAGGCCGACGGCGCCGCCTTCTAGTTAAAGTAGGGCGCGGTCTCCGCCCCGCCCACCTCGCCGCGCCCTGCGCCAAGCTTTACCCGCCGCGCGCCCCGTCTTTTTCCGATTAGCGATTGCCGCCGCCGAAAACATGGCGTGACGTTAATCCCGCCCATCTCCCCATGAAGCTCCTACCCCTCCGTCTGCTCGCGTGCGCTCTGCTCGCCCACGTCGCGCACGCCCAGTCGCCGCTCACGCTCGACGCCGTCAATTCCCTCAAGCCCCTCGGCGCCAACTGGCAGCCCGCCGGCGCCCTCGCCGGCAACCCGCGCCTTGAAAAAACCCTCGTCGCCCTTCCCGGCACCGGCGTCCTCGTCAACAACCCCACGCCCTCCGCCCGCACCCACCTCGTCACCGCCTGGGACCACGGAGACCTCGACCTCGACGTCGATTTCCTCCTCACCGCGAACTCCAACTCCGGCATCTATCTCATGGGCCGCTACGAGGTGCAGCTTTTCGATAGCTGGGGCGTGACCACGCCGAAAACCTCCGACTGCGGCGCGATCTACGACCGCTGGGACGCAACCCGCGGCGTCGGCAAGGAAAGTTACGACGGCACCGCCCCACGCGCCAACGCCGCCCGCGCCCCCGGCCTCTGGCAACACCTGCGCGTCGAGTTCCGCGCGCCGCGCTTCGACGCCGCCGGCAAGAAAATCGCCAACGCCAAATTTGTGCGCGTCCTCCTCAACGACTACCTCATCCACGAAAACGTCGAGATCAGCGGCCCCACCCGTAGCGCCCTCTTCGAGAAAGACCCCGAGGCGCCCCGCGGCCCGATCATGATCCAGGGTGACCACGGCTCCGTCGCGATCCGCGCCCTCGCCGCCCGGTTGCTCGACACCCCGCCCGTCACCACGAGCGGCCTCACCTACGAACTCTACAACGGTGCCCAAAAGGCCATCGGCGACTACGCCACCCCCGCTTCGGCCACCGGCACCCTCCCCCAGTTCACGATCAGTCCCATCGAGAAATCCGGCAAAGCCGCCCTCGTCATCAACGGCACGATCCACATCGCCCGCGCCGACACCTACACCTTCACCGCCGAGACCCGCAACTCCGCCCGCCTCCTCATCGACGGCCAGACCGCCCTCGCCCCGCTCGAGCTCGGCGCCGATTCCCGCACCCTCACGCTCGCGGCGGGCGCGCACCCGTTCCGCCTCGATTACCACCAAGTCCGCGCCGGCCGCCCATCCATCGTCGTCGGCATCCGCGGCACCGGCCTGCAACCACAAACACTCACCTACGTCGCGCCATCCAACAAGCCCCCCGCCGCCCCGAAGGCTATTCTCATCAACCCCACCGAACGCCCCCGCCTCCAACGCGGCTTCGTCCCCTTCGATCCGAAAAAACGCCTCTACGCCATCAGCGTCGGCTCACCCACGGGCACCCACTTCGCCTACGATTTCGAAGCCGGCTCCATCCTTCGCGTCTGGCGTGGCGGCTTTCTCGATACGGTCGAGATGTGGGAGGGTCGCGGCGAACCCCAGACGGCCGAGCCCGCCGGCCCCGCCCTCACCCTCAACGCCAAACCCACCGTCGCCCTCCTCGAACGCTCCGCCTTCGACTGGCCCGATGCGCCCGACGCGCTCTGGTCCTCGCAGGGCTACACCCTCGCCCCCGACGGCACGCCCACGTTCCTCGCCAAGCTCGCCAACCTCGACATCCGCGACTCCGTCGTCCCCGGAGCCGACGGCCGCAGCCTCACCCGCACCCTCACCCTCACCGGTCGCAACACCTCGTGGGAAACCCACATCCTACTCGCCGAGGCCGACGTGATCACCCCGCAGCCCGACGGCGCCGGCTGGATCGTCGGCGACCGCACTTACTACCTCGATCTACCCAAGGGCGGCACCCTCAACCCGTCCATCCGCACCCGCAACGGTCGCCAACAACTCACCGTTCCCCTCTCTGGCGGTAAAGTGGACCGCACCCTCACCTACACGCTCGTCTGGTAACCCCTCCCATGAAGCGCCCCTCTTTTTCCCGCCTCGTCCTCCTCGCCGTCTCGCCCCTCGCCTTCAACGGCGCCGCGTTCGCTCAGACCAACAACCCCTCCGCCGTCGAGCGTTTCGCAAAACCGTCCGACACCCTCGTCGCCGCCGAAAATCTCGCTTGGCAACGCACGCCCCTGCCCGTCCCCGACGACATCGTCCTCGAGGTCAGCGGTATCGTCGCCGTCGCGCCGCAGCGTCTCCTCGTCACGACCCGCCGCGGCGAAGTTTGGTGGATCGACGGCGCCTACGACGCCGATCCGAAGCCGCGCTACACGCTCTTCGCCCAGGGCCTGCACGAACCCCTCGGCATCATCGCCGCGCCCAAAGGCGGCTACTACGTCGCCCAACGCCAGGAGCTCACCCGCCTCGTCGATACCGACAACGACGGCCGCGCCGATGTTTTTGAAACCGTCGCCAAGATTCCCATCTCCGGCAGCTACCACGAATACGCCTTCGGCCCCGTCCTCGCGCCCAACGGCAATCTCCGCGTCACCCTCAACGTCGCCTTCGGCGGCGCCACGCAGGCTCCCGTGCCATGGCGCGGCTGGATGGTCGAAATCACGCCCGACGGCCAACTCACCCCCATCGCCAGCGGCCTCCGCTCGCCCGCGGGCTTCGTCGTCAACTCCCAGGGCGCGTGGTTCACCACCGACAATCAGGGCGAATGGGTCGGCTCCGGCAAAATCACCCACATCGAATCCGGCGACTTCATCGGCCATCCCGCCGGTCTCGCCTGGTCCAAGCTCCCCGGCTCCACCGTGAAGCTGCGACCCGAAAACATCTCCGACTTCGAGCAGCCCATGCACGTCGTCGCCAAAAATCTCCCCGGCCTCAAAGCCCCCGCCGTCTGGCTGCCCCATACCGTCCTCGGCATCTCCAACTCCGCCATCATCGAGGACACCACCGCCGGAAAATTCGGCCCTTTCGCCGGCCAGTTCTTCGTCGGCGATCAGGGCCAGAGCAAACTCATGCGCGTCTCGTTCGAGAAAGTCGAAGGCGTCTGGCAGGGCGCGGCCTATGCATTCCGCGAGGGCTTCGACAGCGGCACGCTCCGCATGGCCTTCGGTGAAAACGCCGCCATGTTCGTCGGCGAGACCGCCCGCGGCTGGGGCTCCGTAGGCCCGAAACAACAGGGCATCGAGCGCGTCACCTGGACCGGACAAACTCCCTTGGAAATCAAAACAGTCACCGCGCAGCCCGATGGTTTTCTCCTCACGTTCACCGTGCCCGTGGACCGCGCCACCGCCGAAAATCCCGCGAGCTACAGTGTCGCCGGCTTCACTTACAACTACCACGCCGCCTACGGCGCCGCGCCCATCGACCGCCTCGCCTGCCCCGTGCGCAAAGTCGTCGTCGCGCCCAACGGCCTCAGCGCCCGCCTCGCCGTCGTCTGCCTCCGCGAGGGCTACGTCCACGAGATCAAAGCCGCCGGCGTGCGCGCCGCCTCCGGCGGAGCCGCCGTGCTCCACCCCACCGCGTATTACACGCTGAACCGCATCCCCGCCGGCGACCGCATCATCCCCGTCGAGCCAAAACTCGCCGAACTCTGCATCGCCGTCATCCCCGCCGCCGCCAACGCCCACTCCGCGAAGCACCCCATTAAACAGCCCGCCGATTGGCCCAACAACGAGGGCGACCAGGCGTTCCTCCTCGGCACGCTGCCCGGCCTGAAGTTCGACCAGACCCTGCTCACGACGAAGCCCGGCACCCGCATCCGCCTCATCTTCCGCAACTCGGATGACATGCTGCACAACTTCGTCCTCTGCGCTCCCGGCAAGGGCCAGGAAGTCGGCACCGCCGCCCTCGCCCTCGGCGTCGAAGGCACCGCGAAAAATTACGTCCCCGACAGCCCCGACGTGCTCTTCCACACCGCCCTCACCCAACCCGAGACCAGCGACACGATCTACTTCGTCGCGCCGACCACACCCGGCGACTACGATTTCATCTGCAGCTTCCCCGGCCACTCGACGCTCATGAAGGGCATCCTCCGCGTGGAAGCGAAGTAAGGCGTCTCCGGCCCCGCTCTCGCCCTCACCCGTGGGGCCGCCGCTCGGCGGCCAGCCGCCTCGGGCGTAAGCTTGCGCCGGCCCCACGACGCGCTACTCGTCATCCATGTATACGAAGCTGGAGATTTCGCACTTCCGCGCGTTCAAAACCCTCACCGCCGCTCCGCTGAAACGGATCAACCTGATCGCGGGCGACAACAACATCGGCAAAACCGGCCTGCTCGAAGCGATCTACCTCGCGCACGCCGAGGACCCGAACCTGTTGCAAAATCTGCCCGCGCTCTTTCGCCGCGTTCAGTCTAGGGAGCACGAGAACCCTGGCACACAGGACACCACCGATAATTTCTGGCTATGGCTTTTTCATCGGCGGGAATTGAACAACCCCTGGCGTATTTCGCTAACCGGGACAGAGCGCACTCAAACCGTGACCGGAAGTTTACGCCATCAATCGACCATCGGGGTGATGGATTTTGATCGAGGAGCATCCCTGTCTTCCGCGATTCTTCAAATCGGCTTCGGCTCCGAAAAACGTGGCCCATCCTTTAGCCTGCAAGGCGGGCTAAGGTTGCAGGAGCATATCGGTCAGCAGAAACCCGGCCCCGTCGTCACCGCCCTCAGCACTCGTTTTCAACCACCGGTTTATGACGCCGAGCTCGTCAATACGATCGCGGTGCGCAACGAAGAAGAGGAACTCATCGAGTGCCTGCAATTGGTCGAACCCCGCCTGACCAAACTAAAATATCTTAAGCTGCCGAACCACGGCTATCCCTACGTCTATGCCGACATCGGTTTCGGCCGCGGCAAAGACCTCATCCCGGCGACGCAACTCGGCCAGGGCTTCGCCCGCCTGCTCGATCTTTTCGCCACCATCATGGTGAACCGGACGAAAATCCTGCTGATCGACGAATTCGAAAACGGCCTCCAGCACGACGCCCTCGTGCCCATCTGGCGGAGCCTCGGAAAAATGGCCCGCGCCCGCGACATCCAGATTTTTGCCACGACTCATTCCTACGAATGCATCCAAGCCGCGCATGAAGCCGCCGCCGAAGGCCCGGACTACGATCTCGGCGTCATCAAGCTCCAGTGGGACCGCGCCAAGGAAGTCGAGGCGGTCGTGCTGGATCGCGAGATGATCGAGACCGCGCTTAACCAGCATCTCGAAGTGCGATGAATGAACCGGTAACACTCGACCGGTCCAAACTACTCATCGGCGAGGGCGTCGAAGATCAGCGTCTTTTTCAGGCCTTACTCCGGCATCTTGGCCTGAACGGCGAAATCCAAGTGCTCTCCTATGGCGGCAAGCCAAAGCTTGGACCTTTTCTGCGGACGCTCCGCGCCACCCATGGCTTCTCAAAACTCGTATCCCTCGGCGTCACCCGCGACAGCGATGCGAGCGAGACCGCAACGAGGGGAAGTGTCTTGGGATTTATCGCCGCCGCCGCCTTCCCCGTCGAGTTGCACGTCAATAACTTCATCCTCCCCGGCGGCGGTCGCGATGGAGCACTGGAGGATCTCTGCCTTGATGCATTAGCCGGTGAAGCCGTTTGGCCGTGCGTCGAAGAATTTATGCTTTGCCGCCAACGAGTCGTGGGTGCCTGGCCGCACAGTGCAGTGCCCGCCAAAGGCAAAATTCAAGCGTGGCTGAGCACGCAGGCTAAACCCGGCGCACGACTCGGCGAGGCGGCCGAGCAGGGCTTGATCCCGTTCGATTCCGCCGCCTTCACACCCTTGGTTACTTTTCTTAGGTCGCTGTAAAAGTCGCCTCCAAAGTCATGACTGCTTCCAACCGAAAATCCGCTGCTTCCGGGCTCATGGAAAAATTTGCCGGCCTCAAATCTCTCGGTGCCCCCTTTCCCAGCGGCGATGCCGCCCGCGATGCGCTCCGCGGTGCCCGTCCCGAGTCAAAGCCGCAAAAAAAGCCAATCACTCCGCTCCCTTCCGAACCGCGCCCCGGTCGCTACCGTCACTACAAAGGCAAAGACTACCAAGTCATCGGCCTCGCGCGCCACTCGGAGACCGAAGAAGCCCTCGTCGTCTATCAACTCCTCTACGGAGACTTCGGCCTCTGGGTCCGCCCCGCCGCGATGTTCATTTCCACCGTCACGCTACCCGACGGCACCATCACGCCGCGCTTCGCCTACGTTGGGACCGCTTAGGCGTGTTCAACGCGCCACCGGCGCGAGGCTTCGCTCCAGAAATGCCAAAAACACCGGACGCAGATCCTGCGGCAGCGGCTTCTTATTCCACGTCTGAAGATCGAACGTGTGCCCGACCCCATCGATCAGGTGCAGTTCGTGCGGCACTCCGTTCTTCTTCAAGACCGCCGCGAGTTCCACTGATTGCTCGTAGTCCACCGTCGTGTCCGCGCGCCCGTGCATGATCAGCACCGGCGGTGAATTTTTCCCGATATGCGTCACCGGCGATACCGTGCGCCAGAGCGCGGGATTCGCCTCGCGCGTCGCCCCGAAAACTTTCGTCGCGCCGCCATCGACGAGTTCGCCCGTGGGTTTGCCCGTCGCGTCCGGTTTCTGCCGCGTGAGCAGATTGGTGATGCCGTAAAGATCGACGATGGCGCGCACGCCGCTCGATACGCCCGGATATGGCGTAGCCGAGCCCGCGGGCTCGAAATTCGGATCACCCGCCGTGAGCCCGACCATCAGCGCCAGATGCCCGCCGGCCGAGCCGCCCGCCACGGCGATGCGATTGGGATCGAGGTGATACTCGGCCGCGTGCGCCCGCAGAAAACGCACCGCGTTTTTGCAGTCGTAAATATTCGTCGGCCATGCGCCTTCGCCCAGCCGATAGTCGATGCTCACGGCGACATAACCGGCTGCGGTGAGCGTCGTGCAAACCTCCTTCGCGCGCGCCTCGTTCTTCGTGCCACCCGTCCAGCCGCCGCCATGAATCCACACGACGGCTGGCGCCAGCGGCGCGCCCGGCACGGGTGTGGCGGGCAGATAGAGATCGAGTTTTTCCGCGCGGTCGGGCGCGAGATATGCCACGTCGGCGACCATGCGCGCGGCCGCCGGTTCCGGTTGGGCGGCGCTGAGCGCGAAGGGCAAAAAACTGAGCACAAACCAATACGGGCGGAGTGTCTTCATGAGGGTAACGGTGAACTAAGAGTGCGCGGCAAAACTACTGCGCCATTGCCGAGCGGGGCAACAGCCGGCATCCACTTTTTCGCCATGCCGACCCCACCCAGCACGATGAGCGACATCGCCCGCCGTGCGGGCGTGCATGCCTCGACCGTGTCGCGAGCGTTGCGCGACGACCCGCGGATTACGCCGAGGCAGCGCGAGCTGATCCGCCGGACGGCGCAGACCCTCGGCTACCGCGCCAATCCCCTCGTCGCCGCACTCATGACCGCGCGCCGCGCCCGCCGCGAGCCCACCTACCGCGCCACCCTTGCCTACCTCACCACCTACGCGCCGGAGCGCGCCGCGATTTTTCTCCGCGATTTCGGGCAACTGCTCTTAGGCGCCCGCGCCAGGGCTCTGGCGCAGGGCTACCACATCGAGGAATTCAACCTCCACGGCCCCACGCTCACGTCGCATCGCACCACTGAGATTCTCCGCACGCGCGGGATTCAGGGGTTGCTGGTCGCACCACTCCACTCGGTGCGCGATCCCGTCGCGTTGGACTGGTCGGAGTTCAGCACCGTCGGCATCGGCCTTTCGCTCAGTCAGGTGCCGGTCAGCCGCGTGGCCCACAATCACGTCAACGCCTACGGCCTCGCCGCCCGCCGGTGTCGCGACGCCGGCAAGTCCCGGCTCGGCTTGGTCGTCCCGCGTCGCGTCCACGAAAAAGTCGAGCGTCGCTGGCTCGCCGGCGCGTTACTCGACCAGTCGGAACAGCCCGCCAAGACCCACGTTCCACCACTGCTCCTCGACGCGCAGGGTGCGGAACAATTTGCGCGCTGGTTCCGCCGGCATCAGCCGGAGGTCGTGCTGGCCGTGAATATCGACGAGGTCACCGACTGGCTAAAGGCTCTCGGTTATAAAATCCCGCACGACGTGTGTCTCGTGAGCCTCGACCGCCGCGCGACCGATCGCGGTATCGCGGGCATCGACCAGGACTACGCGGGCTGGGGCGCCAACGCGGTGGATCTCCTCATCGGCATGATCCAGCGCAACGAGCGCGGACTCCCGCAAATGCCCCTCACCGTGCTCGGCGAGGGCGTCTGGGTGGACGGTCGCTCGCTTTCACGCGGACCCGCTTAACGTGCCGGCGAGGCCGAGGCCTCCGCCCACACGCGCTCGAGCACCGGCTTGATGATGCGGGTGAACTCCACGTAAGCCGGCGGCTGGAAGTGCAGCTTGTCCTCGACGTAGAGATCGAGCCGCGGCCGGCCGTCGGCGTCCACGAGCACCGGGTTCACATCCACGAAGGTGTGCAAGGGCGTCGCCGCGCAATACGCCCGCGCCAGCGCGTTATAGTGGTCCACCTGCTCCCAGCGCTCGACCCGGTCGGGCGAACGCGTGCTGGAAACAAAAATGATCCGGGTATCGGGCGAGCCCGTCCGCACCCGCTCTGAGAATTCCCGGAAGCGGCCAAAAATCGCCGCGGGATCCTCGACCACATCGCCCGCCTTGAGATCGTTACTACCGCAATAATAGACGATGACCTTCGGCGCGTAGGGCGTGACCACCTGCTCAAACCGCGCCAGCAGGTCCGGCGTGCGCGAACCGCCAAACGCACGGTTAAGAACCGGCAGCGGCGCCATCTGCTCGGCCACCGTCGTCCACTTGCGGAAAATGCTGCTGCCGACAAAGAGGATCTTTCCTTTCTCCGGCGCGACCGACCGGTCCGCCGCCGCGAAGGCCACAAACTCGGGCTCGAAACGCTCCCAGCGCTTGGCCGCCTCCGTCGTGCTCGGCTTCCCGCCGCGTTCGGCCGCCGGAGCGACCGAACCGATCCACAGAGCTCCAACCAAACCAACCCAGAGTCGGACGCGCAAGGCAGGAGCAAAAAACGGTGTCATGGTTTCATCCTCAGAACTTCGTCGTCGCGCTCAAGCGGAAGCTGCGCAGGTCGCCTTTGCTCTGCAGGCCTTCCATAATCTTTTTATTCTCGGCGTTGCGCACCGTCGCCGCGAACGAAACCGGGCGGCCCAACACCTTTGTCCGGTAGCCGGCGCCGAAATCCACGCGGATGTAGCCCGGGATGGAGTTCGTCACGAGGCCCGTCGTGCCGCTGACGCTGTCGGCGCGGAAGCCATCGACCCAGATCACCGCATTGTTGAACGAGAAGTCCTTCAACGCGCCGTTCTGCACGGTGTATTTGTGAAAAAAGCTGCCGTTGGAGCGCGGGCGCCCGGTGATGGGACCGCCGTTGCGAATGGGATTATCAGGCGAGACGAGGCCCGTATCGATGTAGGAAAAGCTCGTGGCGATCTGGTAGCCGCGCACGGGCGCAAAAAGAACCTGTCCTTCAATGCCTCGGGATTTTTCGCCGTTGTCCTGGATACTGCGGGCGCCACTCGGCAGGAAGCCCAGCGCGGCGATGATCTCGGCATCACTCAACTGCCGGCGCGTGTTGGTGCGGTTGAGTTGGAACACCGCGGTCTCAAAGCCGAGCCGTCCATCGAGGAACGAGGTCTTCGCACCGAACTCGAAGCTTTTCCCTGATTCCGGCTTCGTGAGGAGGTTGCCGTAAACGTCGATGCCCGTGGGCACGCCCGAGAACGAATTGCTCGACGACGCGTAAACCGAGAGGACTTTCCACGGACGATAGAGCAGCCCGATCGTGCCGGACGTGGCGTTCTCATAGGGCAGTTGCTGACGGACGGCGAGGGCGTTGGTGGTTCCGCTCAGCGCGGAGTTGGCGCCATGATCGCGGCGCACACCAGCGAGGGCGTGCCAATGATCATCGGCCGTGCTGATCACGTTCGTAAACGAAACCGCGCCGCGGACCACGTTCTGGGCGACGTAGCTGTTGGGGCTGGTGTAACGGGAGAGGTCCGTCATCTCGGCCCACGCCGGCTGGAACGCATCGGCCGCGAGCGCGCCGGATTGCGAGGTCGGAAACTTGTAGCGCGTGAGCGCGTTGGGATTGGTGGAGGGCGCGGCACCGAGCGCGGTGCCGGTGGAATTGGGCGTGTCGTAGCGGTCGCGCCAGTTGCGCGACTCGATCCGCTCGAGCCCGAGAATCGCCTCGTGCTTCAGGCCGAAGTATTCGAACTTGCCGCGCAGGTCGGCGGAGTAGCTCCAGATGTCCCAGGTTTCATCATCCTTCGTCGCCGCCCAGCGGATTTCATCGGGCACGACGTTGCCTTCAACGTTGCCGAGTGCGGGATTGAGGAGACGGGCGATGACGGTCGAGGCGCTGCCCGAGAGGCGGAGATCGCGGCGGTCGCTCTTGGACCACGAGGTCGCACCGCGTAACGACAGCATGTCGCTGAAGCGGTGCTGCAGGTCGCCGCTCACGCGAAAAGTCTCCTGCGTGCGCCGATTGTTGGGGCCGAAAGGGTTGAAATCCCACGGCAGGATGCTCTCGGGCACGTAGCCAAAGGCGTAGGCTCCCACGGTCGGCGCCGCCGTAACGCTCGTCGCGCTGGACGTGGTCGGGATGCGGATACCCGGAAGGGCGATCGCGACGTTGCCCTCATACTTGATGGTCTCCGCGCGCGCGTTGACGATGGTGTTGGGCGTAACGCGACAGGAGCCCGCGAGGAACGCCACGCGGCGGGTGCTGCTCTCCCAAGCGCGCCAGCTGTTGCCGTCTTGGTAGGCCAGGACCGCGCGGAGCGCGAACTTGGAGGTCACCGGTTGGTTCACGTCCACCTCGGTGCGAAAATATTCCCACGAGCCGAGGCTTACCTTGACGCTCGTCTCCGCCTTCGTGCGCGGACGCTTGCTGATTTGGTTGATCATCCCGCCCGGCTCGACGACACCCGAGAGAAGCGAGCTCGGCCCGCGCAGCGCCTCAATGCGGTCGATCGACGCGTTGTCGTTGATCATGCCGACAAACCCCTCCTTCACGCCGTCACGATAGTGGCGGTTTTGCCGCATACCGCGCACGGTCAGCGTATTGTTGTCGAAGACCGCGTCCTGTTTTCCTTGCGACGTTACGCCGGTCATAAACGCCGCGGCGTCGCCCATGTTGTCGGCCCCGATGTCGGCCAAAAATTCACTTGTCAGCACCTGGATGGAGCGCGGCAGATTTTGGATCGGAACGTTGGTGCGCGTGCCCGACATCGAGCTGGACGCCACCCAGGAATTCTCGCCGGCCGCCGCGCCGACCGAGAATTCAGGCAGAGCGATGACCTCACCCTCCGGCGGCGCCGCCGGCGTCTGGGCGGGAAGCGATGCGGCCAGCGCGAGGGCGCCGGCTAGGATTCGAAGCGTTAGGGTCGTTTTGATCGGCGTCATGGATAGTTGAGTGGCACGGGCGGCGTTCGCGTCGGAGCGAACGGGCACCGGGGATTGGTTTGATTGGGGTTGGGATGTGCGGGCCGCGGGGCGCCAGAGAAAGCACGGGGCCGGACAATCACGGGCTTCGGCCCGTCCGAACAACTCCGCCGTTGTGCACACCGTTGCACATGCTCCTACCAAGAAAATCGCGCCACACTCCGACCTACGGCACCCAGGCCACCGATGTTCTCATCGGCATGCTCCAGCGCAGCGAGCCCGGCCTCCTAGAAACCCAGCGCCCCCTCAACGGGGCGTGCGGGTGAACGGGCGAACCCTGCCGCGCGCGCAGAGCTAAACCTTCTTTGTGGGAGCGAGCTTGCTCGCGATTTTGAAAAGGTGATCGCCTGCAGGCAGGCTCCGGCGAAAGACCGCTCACTGCGCCGACCTTCCACCTCCGCTCACAGCTTAACCGAGAGCGAGAGGCTGAACTTGATCGGCTCCTTCAAGCCAAACGCAACCGGATAGGCCTCACGCGCGGGCGACTTGTAATCGCCATTGCGCGGACGCTGCGCCGTGAGCGCCGCGCCGCCGTTTTGCCCGGCGAAGATGATGCTGCGGTCGTTAAGGAGATTGCTCACCACGAGATTCGCCTGGAAGGGACGGTTCCACAGTTTCCAACTGTAGCCCATGGTGGCGGTGGCCGTGTAATCGCCCTTCGGCGTATAAACCGGCGTCGTGTTGTCGCGCGTGGGATCGTCGATCGCCGTGGCGGGATTGGCGGGATTCACGATCGTATCGGCGCCGCGGTAGGCGACGATTTCCTTGGCGCGATACTGCACGCCGCCACCGAAACGGAAGCCCTTGATCAGGCCGGTCTGAAACGTGTAGTCGGCGAAGAACTTCACCGTAGGCTGATCCTGTTGGAGAATTTTCCCGGTGTTCAGATTTTTCAGACTGGTGAAAATCGTGTTGTAGGCGTCGGCCACGGCAGGCGCGTCGGCCGACTGCTGGCCGGCAGGGATCGCGGGGTTCACCGACGCGACGTTGTTCGCGTCGATCTGCACGCCGGCGTCCTGCGCGACGAGTTTCAGATTAGCGGCGTTGGCGGCCACGTAGGCGCGGGTGAGCGGCGAGGCGCCGGTGCTATAAACTTTCGGCAGACCCGCGTTGGCCGTGAGCCGGAGGCCCTTGATCGGGTTGGCGGTGATTTCGAGTTCATAGCCCTCGGCGAGTCGCGTCTGCACATCGAAGGTGCCGCGCGAGGTGGGGACGCCGCGGTTGTTGAGCGAGGTCGTGCTGCCGATGGGCATCGCCTGCCAGATCGTGTTGAAGGGAAATCCGCTGATCGTGAAGGAATTGTTGGTCTCCTCGCTTTTGTAGTAGGTGAGATTCACATTGAGTTTCCGTTGGAAGAACTCGAACCGCAGGCCGTAGTCCCAACTCTTGGAGACGTTGGGCGGGATGAGCGCTCCGCCGAGCAGGAGGTTGTAGGCCTTCTGGGGATTAAACGATTCGCCGTAGTTGACCGAGGGGCTGATCCAATCGTTGAGGTGAAACACGGAGCCGATGGATTTCGTCGTCACGTAGCCTTGGAGGTGCGGCGCGTTGTAATCGTCCTGAAAGCGATACTGGGCGTAGCGCGGGTCGCGTGCGCCGCTGATGCGCGGGCGGGTCACGGCAGGGATCGCGGCGAGTTGGTTACCGTTCGCGTCGAGGGGCCGGTAGGTGAGCGCGGCATAGTCGCCGGGTGCGCTCGGCTTGAAGAAGGGATTAAGCGGATCGCGGTCGGTGGGGTAGTCACCCGTGACCGCCATCTGCCGGCTGCCGGTGTCGTAATAATCGCGGCGCACAGCGCCGATGAGCACGATCTTGTCGCGCCAGAATTTCGCGTTCAACGCGGCGAGGCCGTAGGTGTAGTTGGAGTCGTTGATCGACTCCGCATCTAAGCGCGTGTGGTCGATCACCCAACGCGGGGTGACCTGCGTCGTGACTCCGGTGTTGGGATCGTAGTAGGGCAGCGTGCGCTGCGAGAGATCTTCGATAGGGCGCTTGGTTTCGTTCCAGTAGCGGCGGACCTTGATATCGGCCGTGGTGCCGTTGATCCACGCGAGGGTATTGGTGCCCTGCGCGAGACTGAGCCAACGATAGGAAAGCGTGTAGTGGTTCTTGTTGATGCCGCCCGAGACATTGACCGTGTAGTTGCCGAAGCTGG
>JANXLP010000448.1 GCA_025355125.1 Opitutaceae bacterium
GAACCGGCACGACGGGGACGCCCGCGATCAGACAGCCGGTGATGGCGAGCACCGTCGCGGCGGTGGGGGTGGCGAGCACGGCGACCCGGCCCGCGCCCGCAACGCGTTCGGCGACGGACGTGGCCGCGCCGACCAGGTCGCTGCGACTCAGCGTCACGCCGTCGATGCGCACCGCGTCACCGAAGTCGTGACTGGCGGCGACGGCCGACGGGTTGAGCGAGGCCAACAGCACGTCCGCGAGGTTACCGTGTCTCGATCAAAATATGTTCATACGCGCCGCCCGCCGCCAACTCGGCCACCGTCTCCGCCAGCGAGTCCTTCACCGAGCAGCACACGCACCCATTGCCCAGTTCCACCACCCGCGCCGCCCCCGCGCCCGCCACCAGTTGCGCATCCACGTTGATCGCCGCCACATCGTTCACCACCGCCGCCCATTTCCGCCCTTCCGCCTGCCCCAGCAGGTGCCGCAACAGCGTCGTCTTCCCCGCCCCGAGGAACCCGCTCAGCACCGTCACCGGTGGCCGAAATTTTGAAACTGCATCCGCCATCGTCCCATCGAACTCCATTTTTTCCAACTGACCAGTGCCGATCACACGTTAGCCTCCGCTTTATGCCACGCCCTATCTCCGTGCTCCACTCCCTCCTCACCGCTCTCAACCTCGCGCTAGCTCTCGGAGCCACGGCCGCCGCTGAAATCGGCAATCGGCAATCAGCAATCGGCAATTCCCCACTCTCCATCGCCGCCGCCGCCAACCTCATCTACGCCCTCGACGCCCTAAACGCCGCCTTCCTCGAAATCGAAAATCCGAAATCGAAAATAGAAAATCCCACCACCCTCACCAGCACCACCGGCGCCTCCGGCAACCTCGTCGCCCAAATCAAAAACGGCGCCCCCTACGATGTCTTCCTCTCCGCCGATCTAGATTACCCCCAGGCCCTCATCAAAGCCGGCCACGCCGACGCCAAAACTCTGACCACCTTCGCCATCGGCCGCCTCGTCCTCTGGACCACCCAGCCCGGCATCGACGTCACCGACATCACCGCGACCGTGAAAAACCCCGCCGTCCAAAAACTCGCCGTCGCCAATCCCATCACCGCGCCCTACGGCCGCGCCACCCTCCAGGCCCTAGAGCACCTCGGCCTCACCTCGACCGCCCAACCCAAAATCGTCACCGGCGAAAACATCACGCAGACCGCGCAATTCGTCGAAACCGGCAACGCCGACGCCGGCTTCGTCGCGCTCTCCCTCGTCCTCTCGCCGAAATTAAAGGACAAAGGCCGCTGGCTCGAAGTCCCCGCCACCCTCTACGCCCCGCTCGACCAAGGCGCCGTCATCACGAATCGCGGCGCCACCAACCCCGCCGCCGCCCGCTACCTCGCGTTCCTCGCCAGCCCCGCCGCTCGGAAAATCCTCCAAGACTTCGGCTACGCTCTACCCTTAGACCATTTGTCACCTATTAAGTGACAAACCCCGGATCCTGCTTCGGCCTCACCGCCCTCCGCCGTTCAGCGTTGAGCGTTAAACGTTGGGCGTTGAGCGTTCTCCCAACTTGCCCGATCCCACCGCCACTTTCCTCGGCCTCAGCGCGCCCCTCTGGCAATCCCTCGCGCTCACCCTGCGCCTCGCCGCCATCACCACCCTCGTGCTCGGCGTCATCGGCCTGCCCATCGCACACTGGCTCAACACCACCCGCGCCCGCGTCGCGCCGTTCCTAGAAACGCTCGTCACGCTGCCCATCGTCCTTCCGCCCACCGTCATCGGCTTCTACGTGCTCGTCGGCCTTTCGCCCAACCACGCGCCCGGCTCGTGGTGGCGCGAACTCACCGGTGCCCCGCTCGTCTTCAGTTTCACCGGCCTCGTCGTCGCGTCCGTGTTCTACTCGCTACCCTTCGCCGTGCAGCCGTTCCAAGCCGCGCTCCGCGGCGTCCCCCGCGAACTCCTCGACGCCGGCACCGCCCTCGGCGCCTCCCCCGCGCGCGTCTTCCTCCGCCTCCACGCCCCGCTCGCCTGGCGCGGTATCGCCGCCGGCCTCACGCTCGGCTTCGCGCACACCCTCGGCGAATTCGGCGTCGTCCTCATGATCGGCGGCGCGATCCCCGGCGTCACCAAGGTCGCCAGCATCGCCCTCTACGACGAGGTGCAGCGCCTCGACTACGCCTCCGCCCATGCCTTCGCCGCCGTGCTCCTCGTGCTCTCCTTCTGTCTCCTGCTCGTCGTCACGCTCCTGCAACGCCGCCGGCCCTTGTAATTCCCCTCACCGCCCGCGCCTTGCCCGCACCACAGGCATCGCCCAACGTCTCGCGATGCTCCGGCTCCTTCTCGCGTTCACGCTCCTCGTCACGCTTTGCCACTCCCGTGCCGCCGAGTCGTCCACCGCGCTGCCCCCCGACCTGAAGGAGCTGGCCACCCCCGCCGCTTCCGGCGCCACCGCCCCGGTCCTCGCCCGCGCCCCCGACGGCACCGTATGGCTCGCCTGGATTGAACCGACTCCCGCCGGCCGCGCGCTGCGGTGCGCCTCGTTCGATGCGACCACTGGCCAATGGACCGAGGCCCGCACCATCGCGCCCAACGTCCTCCGGCCCACCGACGAAGCCCCCGCTCTCACCGTCGGCCCCGCCGGTAAACTCACCGCACTCTGGTCCGCCGCTCCCGCTCCGCGCACCACCCCCTCGCTCTACGTCGCCACCTCGACCGATTCCGGCCGCACCTGGACTGCGCCCACGCCGTTGACCGCCGAGAGCGAAACCACTTCGCATCCCGCCCTCACCACCCTCGCCGATGGCCGCGTGCTCGCCGCCTGGCTCGACCGCCGCGGCCGCACCCACGGCGACCGCGGCCCCCGCCTCTACGCGCGCATCCTCGGCATCACGCCCGCGCTCGATGTCCTCATTGAGCCCCTCGTGAGCGAAGCCGCCGCCCCCGCCCTCGACGCGTTTCCCGACGGCAGTGCGATCCTGACTTACCGCGGCCGCAGTGATGGCGAGATCCGCGACATCCACATCGTCCGCTACCATCAAGACCGCTGGGAAAACGATCACGTCCTCAACCACGACGAGTGGCACGTTTCCCGCGGCCCCACCGAGAGCCCGCAACTCGCCATCGCCGGCGGCCGCGTCGCCAGCGCGTGGTTCACCGCCGCCGACAGCAATCCCCGCGTGCAAATTTCCACCTCCCCCGACGCCGGCGCGCGCTTTCTCATGCCGCTCTCCGTCGATCTCGGCCATCCCGTCGGCCGCCCCGCCATCACACTCCTCCACGACGGCGCCGCCCTCGCCACGTGGATCGAAGGCGAGTCCCCCGAGCGCAACGCCAAGCCCGCCGGCCTCTGGCTCCGCCGCGTGTCGCCCGACTACTCGCTCGACGCACCCACGCTCCTCGTCGCCGACCACGTGCATCGCATCACCGGCCATCCCCGGCTCGCCCTCCTCCGCGACTTCAATGGCGAGAACACCACCGCCACCCTCATCGTCGCCTACGCCACCGAGGGCACGCGCGGCACCGTGCGCACGCTCCTCGTCACCGCCCCCGAAGTCGCCCTCCTCGCCGCCGCCAACTCCGACTGCCATTGCGCCCCCACGCCCGAGCAGCTTCTCGGCTATCCCATCCGCGGCGCGATCACCGCCGTCGATGCCGCCAACGGCCAGCTCACCGCCAAACACTCCGAGCTCCCCGGCCTCATGGCCTCCGGCGCCCACGTCTTCCGCGTCTCCCCGCAACTCCTCCAAGCCATCCAACCCGGCCGCGAATTCCTCGGCCGCATCGAGCAGCGCGCCGGCACTTGGTGGCTCTTCGACGTCCGCCTCCTCGTCACGCCCCCGGCCCGCAAAAAATAATTTCGCACCGCCCTCCTGCGCCTCGCCCTCCCGTGCCCCTTGACGACTCAGGCATAATGACGACCTTCGCGACTAAGCCCGCTACTTCGTGCCCGCCACCAACAAAAGTTCACCTGCGCTTCGCCCCTTCCACCGCTTCTTCGCGGCCGGGTCCGCCGTGCTCGTGCTGTTGCTCACGGTCCTCGCAGTCAGCCCTCAACTCCACGCTGACTTCCATGCGCACGACGCCGCGACCGAAGCCGTGCACACCGACGACGGTTGCGTCGTCTCCCTCTTCGCCGGCGGCGTCACCGCCGCCCCCGCCGCCCTGTTCCTCGCGGCGCCGACCACCGCCCACGTCGCCGCCGCCCTCGCGCCGCGCACCGAGATTTTTGTCAGCCCGCCCCGTTACCTGCACCAGCCGGAACGCGGACCCCCGTTGAGCTAAGAAGCCTCCGAGGTGGGCCGTGCGCTCCGCGCGCGGCCAAAGCTGTGCGAGCGATCTTTGCCGCAGCCAGCCACCCGTTCAGAATTCCGTGCGCCGTCGCGCACGCCCGCCGCCCATCGGCCCAACCGCCGCCCGCGCCTATCGCTCGGGCTCTCAGCTCTCAGCTCCCAACCTCTTTTCCGTCATGTCCACTTTCCGTCGTCTTCCCTTCATTTTTCTCAGCCTCGCGGCCCTCGCCCGCGCGCAGAGTTCAACTCCTTCCGCTCCTGCCGCTCCTTCATCGGCTACTGCTCCCGCCGAGGAAATCCACCACCTCGACTCGTTCGTCGTCAGCGCCGGCCTCGATGGCAAAACCGCCTTCGATCTCGCGCAGGGCACTTCCATTCTCGCCGGCGACGAACTCCGTCGCCGCACCGCCGCCACGCTCGGCGCCACCCTCGCCGCCACGCCCGGCCTGAGCGAAACCTCCTTCGGCCCCGGCGCCAGCCGCCCCATCATCCGCGGCCTCGGCGGTGATCGCGTGCGCATGTTGGACAACGGCGTCGGCTCCCTCGACGCCTCCAACGTCAGCCCCGATCACAACGTCGCCGTCGAGCCTCTCCTCGTCGAACGCATCGAGGTCCTCCGCGGCCCCGCCACGCTCCTCTACGGCAGCTCCGCCGTCGGCGGCGTCGTCAACATCATCGACAACCGCATCCCCTCGGCCGCCCCGGTCAACCCCCTCACCGGCCGCACTGAACTCCGTTTCGATTCCGCCGCCCACCAGCGCACCGGCATCATCGCCCTCACCGGCGGTGACAAAACCTTCGCCCTTCAAGTCAACGGCCTCCGCACCGAAACCGACGACGTCGCCATCCCCGGCTACGCTGATCCCGCCAACCCCGTGAACCGCGGCACGCTCACTAACAGCGCCATCTCCACCAAAAGCGGCTCCGTCGGCGGCACCACGTTTTGGTCTGGCGGTAACCTCGGCCTCGCCGTCAGCGAATACGCCACCATTTACGGCGTCCCCGTCGGCGAACCCATTGCCATCGACATGAGGCAGCGCCGCGCCGACCTCCGCGCCGACCTCACGAATCCCTTCGGTCCGTTCAAATCCGCAAAACTCCGCTTCGGCCTCGCCGACTACACCCACGCCGAAGTGGACCCCACCACGGGCAAGCCCAACACCACCTTCAAAAACAAAGCCTACGAGGGCCGCGTCGAACTCGCGCAACAGGACCTCGGCGCGCTCACCGGCACTGTCGGCCTGCAAACCTCGCGCAGTGATTTCTCCGCCGTAGGCGCCGAGGTCGTCACCCCGCCCACCCTCACCGTCAGCCATGCGCTCTTCGCGCTCGAATCCTATAAGCTCAGCCCCGAACTCTCCCTCCAGTTCGGTGGCCGCTACGAATTCCAGAGCATCAAGCTCGGCGCGGTCGATCCCGCGCTCCCCGCCTACCCCGGCTACGCCGCGCGCTCCGGCCAGAAACGCACCGACCACGGCCTGAGCTTCTCCGCCGGCACCGTTTATTATCCCGCCAAAGATTACTCCGTCGGCTTCTCCGTCGCCTACTCGCAACGCCTCCCCGTCGCCCAGGAAACCTTTTCCAACGGTCCCCACGGCGGCACCGGCGCCTACGAAATCGGCACCTCCGGTCTCGGCAAAGAAACCTCCGTCGGCCTCGAGCTCACCCTCCGCAAACGCGCCGGCTTCGTCACCGGCTCCGCCAGCGCCTTCGTGAACCGTTTCGATAATTTCGTCTTCGAGCAACGTGACCCCACCCGCTACTTCGACGACCCCACCGGCGCTTTCCTCCCCTACCCCATCCCTCCCGCCGGCGACTTCCTCCCCATCTACCAGTTCATCGCCAAAAACGCCCTCTTCTACGGTGCCGAGGCCGAGGTGCAGTTTCACCTCATCGACCGCGACGACCAGCGCCTCCACGTGTCGCTCCTCGGCGACACCGTGCGCGCCGAACAGACCACCGACCACGTCCCGCTCCCGCGCATCCCGCGCATCCCGCCCGCCCGCCTCGGCGTCGGCCTCGGTTACGAACAAGGCCGCTGGTCGCTCGGCACCGAGGCCCGCTACGCCTTCGCGCAGACGCGTTTCACCGCCGAGGAAACCGAGACCGCCGGCTACACCCTCGTCGGCGCGCACGCCACCTACCGCGTCCCCGCCTTCCTCAATCCGCGCCTCGGCCTAGAACTCTTTATCCGCGCCGAAAACCTCACCAACGCCACCGCCCGCCTCTCGACATCCTTCCTAAAAGACACCGCCCCCCTCGCCGGCCGCAACCTCACCTTCGGCGCCCGCCTCACGTTCTGAAAAAAGTAGGGCGCGGTCTCCGACCCGCCCTTCCGTGTCATCGCGAGGAGCGCAGCGACGCGGCGATCCATCTCGAATCCCCCGCGCGCTTCGCGCTCCCGCCCTCTCAAAGGAAACCGCAAGCCCACCTCATCCCGGCCGCGCCCCGCGTCGCCGGGATTTTTTTCACCCCGCTTATACCCACATCAGTTGATTTTTTGACTTATCGTAGCTGCGAGCGTGCGCGAGTGGCGGTTCGCTATCGTCCAGAAATCACCAGACGTGGGTATTACTCCGACGTCATCCCCCCATCACCCCGCTCCCACTCTCCACCCTTCGCTCCGTCCTCGGTGCCTGCGTGCCTCCATGGTGAACTCCTCCCCGTCCGAAATTTTCAGTCACTATCATTTTGCCACTCCCGCCCGTTCCGCCCGCACTGTTCCCCACCCCGCCCTCCCCATGAAATTCGCCCCGTCCCCCCGTCTCGCCCTCGCCGCCGCCGCGCTCCTCGCCGCCGCCGCGCTCCTGCTCTCCTCCCCGGCCTCCGCCGCCACCGATCCCGCCTACCGCCGCATCGAGCTCAGCAACGAGTTCTTCTCCGAGGGCGCGAACTTCGCCGACATCAACAAAGACGGCCACGTCGATGCCATCTCCGGCCCCTACTGGTATGCCGGCCCAGATTTCAAAACCCGCCACGAGATCTATCCCGCCAAGGCCTTCGACCCGCTCGTTTACTCCGATAATTTCTTCTGCTTCACCGGCGATTTCAACGGCGACACCTGGCCCGATGTGCTCGTCCTCGGCTTCCCCGGCGTCGATGCCTCGTGGTATGAAAACCCCGGCGCCACCGGCGGCGTCTGGCGCCGTCACGTCGTGTTTCTCCCCGTGGACAACGAGTCACCCACCTTCGGCCCGCTCCTCGCCTCCGGCCCCTCCGTCCTGATTTGCATGGCCAACGGCCGCCTCGGCTACGCCACCCCAAATCCCAAAGACCCCAACCGCCCCTGGGTTTTCCATCCCGCCACCGCCGCAAATCCCAAGTGGCAGCGCTTCACCCACGGCCTCGGCTACGGCGACATCAACGGCGACGGCCGCAACGATCTCCTCACCAACGAGGGCTGGTGGGAACAGCCCGCCTCGCTCACCGGCGACCCCGAGTGGGCCTTTCATCCCTTCGTGTTTTCCACCAAAGGCGGCGCCCACATGCTCGTCTACGACGTCAACGGCGACGGTCTCGCCGATGTCATCAACGCCAAGCACGCCCACGGCTACGGCCTGTCCTGGTTCGAACAGGTCCGCGCCGCCGACGGCGTCATCTCCTTCAAGGAACACGTAATCCTCTCCGAAAAAGCCGAGGAGAAAGTCGCCGGCGTCCAGTTCGCCCAGCTCCACGCCCTCGCCTTGGCCGACGTCGATGGCGACGGCGTCATGGACATCGTCACCGGCAAACGCTGGTGGGCCCACGGCCCCAAGGGCGACGTCGATCCCGCCGGCACGCCCGTGCTCTACGCGTTCCTCACGCGCCGCGCCGCCGACAAATCCGTCACCTTCGAACCCCGCCTCCTCGACGACGCCACCGGCATCGGCACGCAAGTCGTCGTCACCGACATCAACACCGACGGCAAACCCGACATCGTCGTCGGCAACAAGCGCGGCACCGCCGTCATCCTCTCCAACAAGAAGTAATTCTCCGTGTAGGGGCGTCGCCCGCCGACGCCCATCCGCGTTCCCACCGCGCCCTCGTAGCCGCCTCCCTTCTCAGTCCCCGAATTCTTCCGTGTATTCCGTGTGTTCCGTGGGCCCTCTCCGAGCCTCAGAGTGTCCGTAGTTAATCCCTAGTTTCGTTCACTCTTCCCCATGCTCCGCTCCCGCCTCCCCGCGCCCCTCGTTCTCCTCGCCCTCGGCCTCGCGCCCGCCCACGCCGCCGATCCCCGCGGCGACGCCCTCACCGCCCCGCTCCTCACCCCCGCGCAGTCCCAGGCGCTCTTCCACCTCCCGCCCGGTTTCGAAATCCAGCTCGTCGCCGCCGAGCCCGAGATCCAGAAGCCGATGAACATCGCCTTCGCCCCCGACGGCCGCGTGTGGATCACCGGCTCCACGCTCTACCCCTGGCCCGCCCGCCGCGACGCCCTCGACCAGCCCATCGCCACCTTCGACAAACACTGGGGCGAAAATCCCGTCGCCTTCCGCGCCACCTCCACTCCGCCCGAACCCGCCCCCCGCGGCCTCGACACCGTCCGCGTCCTCTCCGATTTCGATCCCGCCACCGGCCGCGCGCGCAAAGTTTCGGTCTTCGCCGACGGCCTCAACATCCCCATCGGCATCCTCCCGCTCCCCCGCGCCCCCGGCGCGAAAGGCGACACGATCATCGTCTATTCCATCCCCGCCATCTGGCGCCTCACCGATACCGACGGCGACGGCCGTGCCGATCTCCGCGAGAAACTCTACGATGGCTTCGGCTTCCGCGACACCCACGGCATGTCCTCCAACTACTGGCAGTGGATCGACGGCTGGGTTTACGGCACCCACGGTTTCGCCAACCCCTCCGAGGTCACCGACCGCTCCGGCCGCGTCGTGAAACTCGCCAGCGGCAACACCTACCGCTTCCGCCCCGACGGCTCGCAGTTCGAACTCGTCACCCGCGGCCAGACCAATCCCTTCGGCCTCGCCTTCGATTCCCGCGGCGACATCTACACCGCCGATTCCCACTCGAAGCCCGTCTATCTGCTCGTCCCCGGCGGCTACTACGAAGGCATCAGCAAGGAGCACGACGGCCTCGGCTTCGCCCCCGCCATCACCACCGATGACCACGGCTCCTCCGCCATCGCCGGCATCGCCCACTACTCCGCGAAAAACTTCCCCCCCGATTTCCAAGGCAACCTCTTCAACGGCAATCCCGTCACCCGCCGCATCAACCGCGACCGCCTCGACTGGCGCGGCTCCACCCCCGCCGCCTTCCGCCAACCCGATTTCCTCACCAGCGACGACGCCGCCTTCCGTCCCATTCAGGTCAAGCTCGGCCCCGACGGCGCCCTCTGGATCGCCGATTTCTACAACCCCATCATCGGCCACTACGAAGTCCCGCTCACCCACCCCTCGCGCGACCACGGCCACGGCCGCATCTGGCGCATCGTCTGGCGCGGTCTCGACGGCTCCGCCCCGCTCCCAACCCTGCCCAACCTCGCCGCGCTCTCCACGCTCGATCTCGTCGCGCGTCTCTCCGATTCCAACAACGTCGTCCGCTCCCTCGCCGTCGCCGAACTCCTCGCCCGCCCCGACGCCGCCACCGCCGTCCCCGCGCTGACCGTCGCCGCCTCGCGCCTCATCGCCGGCTCCGATGCCACCGCCGACGAAACCGCCGCGATCCCCCTCCTCCTCACGCTCGAACGTCTCGGCCGCTCCGACGAATCCCTCCTCGCTCGCGCCCTCACCCGCCCCGCCAGCGACGTCGCCCTCGCCGCCCTCCAAGTCCTCACCCTCCGCACCGACTCCGCTCCGAGTGCCACGGGCGTCCCGCCCATGGGTTCGAGTCCGAGTGGCATGGGCATCCTGCCCATGAATCCGAAAAGTGGCACGGGCGTCCCGCCCGTGAGTTCGCCTCCCGCGCTCAGCGGATCGTCCTCTCAGCTCCCCACTCTCAGCTCTCAGCTTCCGATCCCGACTCTCCTCCAACCCCTCCTCGCCGCGAACTTCTCCAGTTCCTCCCGCGCCTGGCGCGGCGTCGCCCAACTCCTCGCGCGCGATCCGCAGCCCTGGACCACTCCCGTGATCCTCGCCCTCCAGGCGCGTGCGCCCGATTCCGATACCGAGCTCATCTACGCCCTCCGCCTCGCCCTCAAAGCCCGCATGACCCTCGCCTCGCTCGACGAACTCAACCGCCTCGCCGAAGTCCCCGCCAACGCCGAGCGCCTCGCCGATGTCGCCCTCGCCGTGCCCACACCCGCCGTCGCCGAATTTCTGATCGCCCACCTCACACGCACGAAATTCGCCTCGCCCCGCGCCGGCGAATTCGCCCGCCACGCCGTGCAAAACCTCCCCGCCGACCGCCTCGCCGCCATCGAGCCGCTCATGTCGTCGCTCTCCAGCGCACCCGCCGCCCAGCAACTCGCCTTCGCCGAAGGCCTCGCCGCTGCTTCCCGCCGCGCCGACCGCACGCTCCCACCCGCCGTCGTCGCCTGGATGCAGCGCACCCTCATCACGACCCTCGGCCTCTCCGACCAAATCCTCGCCCGCCGCGCCGCCGACGCCACCAAGGAGCTCACGTTCCCCGAAAAAAATCCGCCCCTGCGCGCGATCCTCCTCGATCCCAAATCCGCCAATTCCACGCGCACCTCCGCCCTGCGCGCCGTCGCCGTCGATGCCGAAGGCGTGACCGCGCTCACCACGGTGCTCAACCGCCCCACCGATCCCATCGCCCTCCGCCGAGCCGCCGCCGAACAACTCGCCCTCGCCCCCACCCCCGTGGCGCGTGCCGCCCTGATCAACGCCCTCCCCACCGCGCAAAACGACCTCGCGCTGTCCGTCGCGCTGAGCCTCGCCAAAAGCGACGAGGGCGCCACCGCCCTCATCGCCTTCATCACCGCCGGAAAAGCCCCCGCCTCGCTCCTCCGCCACCGTTACGTCGCCACCGAGTTGGAGAAACGCCCCGCCGCCCTCCGCGACCGCGCCGCCGCCCTCGTCAAAAACCTTCCCTCCGAAGACGCCCGCCTCGATGCGATCATCTTCGCCCGCGCCGCCGCCTACGCCGCCGCCAAACCCGATGCCGCCCACGGCGCGGCGATCTTCGCGCAAAACTGCGCCGCCTGCCACCGCGTCAAAGACACCGGCGGCAACCTCGGCCCTAGCCTCGACGGCATCGGCACCCGCGGCGTCCAACGCCTCATCGAGGACATCCTCGACCCGAGCCGCAACATCGACCCCGTCTTCCGCCTCAACACCGTCACCCTGAAATCCGGCGAATCGAAATCCGGCGTAAACCTCCGCACCGAAGGCGACCGCATCCTCCTCCGAGACCCCGCGACCAACGAAGACCTCAACCTCGCCGCCGCCGACGTCAAAGAGACCGCTTTTTCCCCCGTCTCCCCCATGCCCGCCGCCTTCGAGTCGGTCCTAAGCGAGTCCGATTTCTTCGACCTCATCACCTACCTGCGCGCTGCGCCCTAAACCCGCTCGTCATTGCGAGGAGCGCAGCGACGCGGCAATCCATCTGTCCTCTCCCACGCGCAGCGCCCCACCTCTCCCTCCGTCATTGCGAGGAGCGTAGCGACGCGGCAATCCAGCTAGATTGCCCCACGCGCCACGCGCGCCGAATCTCACTCCGAGTCGCATTACCGCACCGATCAGCCCTTCGGCCGACTGCTCACTCCCCCGCCTCCGCTTGCTGGACCACCCATCGCCGCAGCCGGTCAAAAACCTCCGTCAAAGTCGCTACCTTGATTTTCTCGGCAGCCTTCCCATTGACGCGAATCTGCTAACGCCGCTCGCCCCACATCCCCGGAGCATCAATCAACTCGACTTTGAGTGCTCGCCCGCTCTTTTGATCCTTGGTCGAGGCGCGAAAACGCACCGGACACCTCGCCATAAAAAAACACAAAATTTGCACCGCGAAACCCGTAAATTCTTGTCCAACGCCGGCCGCCAAAATCACCCGGTAAAACGCGGTCAGGCCGAATGACACTGTTCGGACTCCGCCCGTCGCCACCGAGACTGATTCAAAAGAAGAAAGAAAAGATGCCGCCGACTTCGATTCATCCCGCAGGTTTTAGTTTCGGAACCGGAGACCGTCCGTCGCCTCGTCCGGCAAAAGTGCCGTCCGCTGCGGCGACGTCGCCGGTCGCTTCCCCGAACCAGTCGCCCCAGACAACGAGCGGACTGCGCCCTTTCTGTTTTCAATCCTGTCCTCCGCTCGTGTCTGAGCTTTAACGTTAGGCGAAAAGACCGCATGCGCGCACTAATCGTCTGCATAAGCGTCCTCGCATTTGGGTGCTCAAAGAAGGACACGCTCCGCGAGCAATTGCCGCCGCTAGATTTTAGAAAGCTAGCGATGGATGCGAGACGTGAGCAGATCTATCTTCTGGCGATGAAGCATCGCCTGCCACCCGAGAAAGCAGAAGCGGCTGCGTGGGATTACTATGACAAGCATGACATCGGACTACGCTTCCTCACGAATGACGCAGGGAAGCAGATTGATGTTCTCAAGCTGAACGCCGAAATGAGCAAAGGCGTTCCCGACACTGTGAGGTCGCTCGCTGCGAAATACGGATTTGAAGAAAGTGTTTTTGCCGCATTTTTGTTCGACCTAAAGGTCTCCGCGCGAGCGCAGGGTATGATCCGGCGAGATAGGGGGGCGGCCGACGGGGTCAGCCCCTAACCTTTGTGGTGATTCCCTACTCCCGGCTAAAACTAAATGAACTCATGGCAATCTGCGGATAGGCCATAAAAACTACGTGGTCCAAAAAGCGCTCCGGTTCACTTGACCGCTTTTCGGGCGCTAATTTCTGTTATCGGCGTTTTCGAAAGGTCCCGAATTGCCGCCCTTTTTTTCGCGTGAAGATCGCGAGCTTGCCTGCGACCCATACAACCATATCGTCACCCAGCATGAAGACCACGCTCGACTTGCCGGAGGATCTCTTACTTGAGGCCAAGACCGTCGCCGTCCGCCGTCGCACCACCCTCAAGGCGATTGTGGAAAGCGCTTTGCGCCGCGAGCTGCGCCCGGCGGCCGAGACCGTGAATCCCGACCCGGATAAATTTGAAGTGGGGCCGCTGGGCTTCCTTGTGCTTAAGCGGCAGCCCGGGGTGAAGCCGATGATGCTCGAAGATATCCACCGACTCCAAACCGAGTGCGATGAGGAGGAATTTCAGCGCGCAGTGAACCTGAGAGGCTCATGATCCATCTGCTCGATGCCAACGTCCTGATCGCGCTGATCGATACAGAACACGCGCACCACGCGGCAGCCACGCGGTTTTTCCCGGCGGCACAGCGAGCCGGTTGGGCCACGTGCCCCCTCGTTGAAAATGCGTTCCTCCGCATTTTCGGGCGCCCGAGCTACCGTAACGGTCCCGGCTCACGGGCGCTCGCGCGGCAGCTCTTGCTTCACTATCGCGCCACTTCTGGGCATCGGTTTTTACCCGACGATCTTAGCCTTTGTGACCTCATCCGCTTCCCGGCAGTGCCCGGACCCCAAAGCCTCACCGATCTCTACCTCCTCGGCCTCGCGATAAAGCACGGCGGACGCTTCGCCACCTTCGATCAGGGACTCGACGCCTCCCTCGTCCCTGGCGGCCCCGCCGCCTATTTCGTCATCCCCTCGGTCTGAATGGTATGATCCGGGGAGATAGGTGACACTTAATCCGGGGTGATAGGTAACAGTCCGGGGGGCGAGCCGAAGGGGTGGCGAGCCGAAGGGGTCCGGCCGAGTTTTGTTAGTTTTCGGGCGGGGAAAACGGGCGGACGGCGATCAAGGCCGGGGGCGTGCAGCTCGCCTGACGAGTGGTGCAGGCGGAAGGTTAAATGATGCATGTTATGAAAGGCCCGGCGTTTTGATTCGGTCGGTGCGGCAACTCATAATTCATTATTCCCCGCTCATCATTTTCCCTTCACGTTTCCAGCATGAGCGACCCAAATGCCCAAACGGCCACGGTGACGGCCACGCATTTCCATTCGCCCAACCGCCTCGGCTCGCTCGACGCCTATCGCGGCTTCGTGATGCTCCTGATGATGGGCGAGGTGCTGAGTTTCGGGAAGGTCGCCGACCTTCTCGCCAAGGCCGGTTTGTCCGTCGGTCTGTGGGGCTTCCTCGGGCATCAACAGGAGCATGTCAGTTGGATCGGCTGCGGGTTACACGACCTCATCCAGCCGTCGTTTTCGTTCCTCGTCGGTGCCGCGCTGCCGTTCTCGCTGGCCGCCCGCGCCGCGCGCGGCCAGGGCGCGGGCCTGATGACGCTGCACGCGGTTTGGCGCGCGCTGCTGCTCACGCTGCTAGGCGTCGCGCTGCGCTCGACCGGTTCGCAGCACACGAACTGGACGCTCGAAGACACGCTCTCCCAGATCGGTCTCGGCTACGTGTTTCTGTTCCTCGTCGGACAACGCCCGGTGCATGTCCAGTGGATCGCTCTCGCCGCCATTTTGGTCGGCTACTGGGCGGCCTTCGCGCTGTATCCGCTGCCGGGCGCGGACTTCGACTACACCAAGGTCGGCGTCTCCGCCGCCTGGCTGCAGGAAAACGCCCTGACCGGCTTCGCCGCGCACTGGCAAAAGAACAGCAACTTCGCTTGGGCGGCCGACCAGGTTATCCTGAACGGATTCCCGCGCCCGACGGCGTGGGAGTTCAACCGCGGCGGTTACGCGACCCTCAGTTTCATTCCCACGCTGGGGACGATGATCCTCGGCCTCATCGCCGGCGGCGTGCTGCAGGGCGACCGCACCCCCGGCGCGAAAGTGAAATGGCTCGTGGTCACCGGCGTCGTGTGCCTCGCGCTCGGTTGGACACTCGGCGCGCTGGGTGTCTGCCCCGTGGTGAAACGCATCTGGACGCCAAGCTGGGTCATCTACAGCGGCGGCCTCTGTCTCCTTTTCCTCGCGGGCTTCTATGCGGTGCTCGACGTGTGGGCGGTGCGCGGTTGGGCGTTTTTCCTGCGGGTGGTCGGCCTGAATTCCATTGCCGCCTACTGCATCGCGCACCTGTGGGACGGCTTCATCAGTCGGAACCTGGTGACGCATTTCGGCGAAGGCTTCTTCCGGTTGGCCGGCGACGTGTATCGGCCGTTCGTCCTCGGCGCGACCGTTCTGCTGCTGGAATGGCTGATCCTGTTCTGGATGTATCGGCGCAAGCTGTTCCTGCGGATCTGACCGGTGTGATCCGGGGAGTGGGTCGTGATCATCGGCCTTGGCAATTGCCAAACCTCCGCCGTGGCGGCTCTGCCCAGCGCTGAAAAGCTCAAGCTCGAATAATTTCAGCGCGATCAGGATACTTCGCTTCTGGAGTCACCGTAGCTCGCTGTTTGGCCACTGTCGTGGTCGGGTTTCAGCTCTCCGCAGAATCAAGCCCGCTGAGCGGGCGTCTTCTTTCCATCAACGCCTGCGCAATCCGATCCCGGTGCCCTTCGATTTTCGCGTCCTTTCGCGCCTTTCGTGGACAGATCTCCTCTCTATTCCGGGCCTGAATCACCGCCGCAAAAACCCCTTGGCGTCGCTTGGCCTTTCCCCGACGCTCCCCGCTCCTCCTTCGCTTCCTCGCCCATGGCCCTGCCCGACCTCCTCCCGATTATACCTTTCACGCGGCCCGTCCGCGGCGAGGTCATCGTGCCCGGCTCGAAAAGCCTCACCAACCGCGCCCTGCTCCTCGCCGCCCTCGGCGAACAGCCCGTCACGCTCACCGGCGCGCTCTTCAGCGAGGACACCCGCCTCATGGCCGAGGCCCTGCGCAAACTCGGCTTCACCGTCGTCGCCGACGAAACCGCCTTGACCGTGCGCGTCGCCGATCAGGCCAACGCCTTCCCCGCTCCCGGCTCCACCGTCGCCAACTCCAACGCCGCGCCCGCCCACTCCGCGCCTGCCGCTCCCATCGAACTCTTCGTCGGCCTCGCCGGCACCGCCGCCCGTTTTCTCACCGCCCTCTGCGCCGCCGTGCCGCGCGGGGTCTATCGCATCGACGGCATTCCGCAGATGCGCAAACGCCCGATGCGCGCCCTCATCGAGGCCCTCCGCGCGCTCGGCGCCGACATCCGCTGCCTGGGTGAAGACGGCTTTTTCCCCATCGAGATCCACGCCCGCGGCCTGCGCGGCGGCGCCGTCAACCTCGACGCCAGCGAAAGCAGCCAGCTCCTTTCCGCCCTCCTGATGGTCGCGCCCCTCGCCGCCGGCCCCGTCGCGGTCGCCCTCACCGCCGAGGTGCGCCGCCCCTTCGTTGAAATGACCACGCGCCTCATGGCCGAGTTTGGCTACGCCATCGGCGAGCAGGCCAGCACCGAGACCTACGTGGTCAACCCCGGCCGCTACGTTTCGCCCGCGCGCTACGCCATCGAGCCCGACGCCACCGCCGCCAGCTACTTTCTCGCGCTCCCCCTCGTCACCGGCGGCAGCCTGCACCTCCCGTTCCTTCGCGGCCCCGGCGACGGCCTGCAGGGCGACACCCATTTCGCCGACGTGCTCACCCGCGTGGGCGCCACCATCCGCACCTCGCACCACGGCCTCGATACCAGTTTCTCACAGATCAACATGCAGCGTGGCGTCACCCAGAATTTCGCCGAATTCTCCGACACGTTTCTCACGCTCGCCGCGATTTCCCCGCTCCTCGCCGGCCCCACGCGCATCTCCGGCATCGCCCACACGCGCAAGCAGGAGACCGACCGCGTCGCCGGCATGGCCAAAGAACTCACCCGCCTCGGCCAGCACGTCATCGAAACGCCCGACGCCCTCGAGATCGCGCCGCGCTACCTCCGCAGCGACGAAATCATCGAGACCTACGGCGACCACCGTTTCGCCATGAGCTTCGCCATCCTGGGCTGCCTCGACCTGCGCGGTGACGGCAAACCCTGGCTCACGATCCGCAACCCGGCCTGCTGCGCGAAAACGTTTCCCCACTTTTTCGAGTTGCTGGAAACGCTTCGGCAAAATTCGTTGGCCTCCTGATGCCCGCCTCAACCTTCCTCATCGTCGCCATTGATGGCGGCGCCGCCTCGGGCAAATCGTCCTCGTCGCGCACCCTCAGCGAGCGGTTTCACCTGCTCCACGCCGACACCGGTTCCTACTACCGCGCGCTCACCGCCGAGCTCCTGCGGCGCGGCGTCACGCCCACCGATCTCGCCGGCGTCAAAACCGCCCTCGCCGCCGTCGCCTTCACGACGCGTGTCACCGGCCGCAACGCCGAGATCGAACTCAGCGGTCACACCATCCCCGACGCCGAGATCCGCAGCGCCGAGGTCACCGCCAACGTCGCGCTCTTCGCCGCCATCCCCGAAGTGCGCAGCGCCCTGCTCGACTACCAGCGCAGCCAGGCCGACACCGCGCGCCAGCACGGTTTCCGCGGCCTCGTGATGGAAGGCCGCGACATCGGCTCAAAGATTTTCCCCGACGCCGATTTTCGTTTTTTCCTATTCGCCGATCCCGTCGAACGCGCCCGCCGCCGCGAGCAACAGGGCCTGCAAGACCAGGTCGCCCGCCGCGACACCCTCGACAGCAAACGTCTCCAGGAAAGCCTGCAGGGCGCCGTCGTCATCGACGGCACCTACCTCACCCTCGCCGAAGTCGTCGAGAAACTCGCCGCTCCCATCGCCGAAAAATTCGCCGCCGCATGAGCCGCGCGTTGCTAGCCTCTGTCCGTAGGGCGTCCGTCTTGCGGACGCGTATATTAGCACACCCCGCGTCCCCGCTTACGCTCGTAGGGCTGGCGCTCGCCGCCACATCGCGGCTTCTCTCCGCTCTCCGAAGCTCGGTCCCTCAACTCTCAGCTCTCAGCTCTCAGCTCTCCGAGTTCCCCTCCGCATGAGCCGCGCGTTTCCCCAAGTCGAGATGGAGCCGATCTACGGCTTCTTCCACTACCTCTCCCACATCGTTTACAGCATGTGGTTTCGCGGCGAAGTCATCGGCTTGGAAAACCTCCCGCAGAACGGCCCGTATCTCGTCGCCTCCAACCACGCCAGCCACCTCGATCCGCCCATCGTCGGCTCGCACCTCGCGCAACAGGTCTGCTTCTTCGCGCGCAAAACCCTCTGGAAACCCGGCATCGCCGCATGGTGGCTCGACGCCGTCGGCACCATCCCCGTGGACCGCGACGGCGGCGCCGATGTGACCGCGATCAAGCGCGTGCTCGGCGCGTTAAAGAAACAAAAAGTTGTCATCCTTTTCCCCGAAGGCACGCGTTCCCCCGACGGCCAGCTCCAGACGCCCAAGCCCGGCGTCGGCATGTTGGCCTGCCGCGCGCAAGTCCCGGTGATCCCCGTGCGCATCTTCGGCTCCTTCGAAGCGTTTGGCCGCACCGGCGGGCTCAACCCCGGTTCGCCCGTCTCTCTCGTCTTCGGCCGGCCGCTCGCCCCCGCCGACTACGATCACGCTTCCGACGGCAAAGAACTCCGCTACCAACGCGCCGCCGAACGCATCATGGCGAAGATCGCCGAGCTCCAGCCGCCACCCATCACGGTGATTTGAGGGCCCGCCTCGCCGTCACGCTCAAGGCCGGCGATTCGGCGCGGCGCGCACCTTGGCCAACTCGTCGCGCGCGAAGGCATAGCCGGGCCGGAGGCGCAAGGCTTCCTCAAGGTGGCGGATCGCTTCGGCTCGGTTCCCCTGATCACCCAGGGCCACCCCGAGATTGCAATGCGTCTCCGGCGAATCGGGCCTCAGGCGCAGCGCGGCGTTAAAATGCCCGATGGCTTCGGCGAGCCGGCCCCCCTCCACCAAAGCACTGCCGAGATTGTTGAGAAGCTCGGGATTTTCGGGCATCGCGCGGATGGCGATTTGATAGTGGGCGATGGCTTCCAAAGGTCGGCCGGTGGCACAGAGGGCGTTGCCCAGATTGAAGTGCGCGGAGATGCTGTCGGGGTCCAGCCGCAGCGCCGCTTCAAAGTGGGTGATGGCGGCGGGCCACTGGTTGGCTTCAAACAAAGCGGTCCCGAGATTGACGTGCGCCTCGGCGTAATCGGGCTTTGCCTGCAACGCCGCCCGGTAGTGCTCGAGGGCTTCGCGCCGCCGGTTCAATCGCAGCAAGGTCACGCCCAGATTATTGTGGGCCTCGGGATAATCCGGGCGCAACCGCAGCGCGGCTTCGTAGTGCCCGGCGGCGGCGGCGAACTGACCCAACTGTTGCCGGGCCACGCCGAGATTATAGTGCGCCTCGCCATAATCCGGTTTGAGCCGCAGCGCCGCTTCGCCGGGGCCGATGGCCTCGGCCGGGCGCCCGGCCTGCACCAGCGCGGCTCCAAGATTGCAGTAAGCCTCCGGGTAATCGGGCTGCAGCCGCAGTGCGGTTTCGTATTCCGCAATGGCCGCCTCCCACCGCCTCAGACGCAGCAGTCCGGTGCCGAGGTTATAGCGCGCCTCGGCGTAATTCGGGTTCATCTTCACCGCCGTCTTCGCGTGCTCGATGGACTCCTCGACGCGACCCGCCTTGGAAAGGGCGCTCGCCAGATAGTTCTGCGCCATCGCCAGGGTGCGATTCGGCGAAAGCCGCAACGCCACGGTGAAAGCCTCCACGGCTTCGGGAAAGCGACCGGCGAGCATCAGGGCTTTGCCGAGATTGTTGTGCGC
>JANXLP010000467.1 GCA_025355125.1 Opitutaceae bacterium
CACGCGCGCCGCTTCGTTGGCCAGCTCGCCCTGCTGATAAAACGCATTTTGCGGCTCGGCGGCTTCGCGCGACACCCAATACGCGATCACTTCCTGCTCCAGCTTCACCGTGGCTTTGCTGTCGCCGTCGAAAGCATACGACATCGCCATCGCCCGCTGCGCCGCCGCCTTCGCCACCGCGTCGGGCGCGGTGTCGATCCGCTTTTGGAAAACGACGCGCGCCTCTTTCGTCGCGCCGAGCGAATCGAGCAGGTTGGCCGCCGGGCCCGACGTCGGATTTTCCGCCAGCTCGCGCTTTACCGCCGCAAGGGCCTCGGCCGTCTTGCCTTCACGCATCAGCTCCGCCGCCTGCCGCAGGTGCGGCGACGGTTCTTTGGTTTTGCCTTTCGGCTGCTGCGCAAAAAGCGCGACCGGAGCGAAGGAGAGAACAACGGCAAACAACGACCGCAAAACAGCCGACGACAGGAGAGTGTTCATGAGAATAGTGGGGGTGGGAATCACTCCAATTCATTGCGTGCGCGCAATTCCGTCAACCGACCACGGCGGAATTTCCCGCAGTCATCACCCGGACAACGGTGAACATTCGCCGAGGTTTCGCTTCCGCCTCCGCGCCCCTCAAGCTTACTGGATTCAGCCGTTTTGCTTCATCCCGCCCTATCGCCCCATTTATGCCGTCTCTCACCCGCCGCACTTTCCTCGACCGCACGCTCAACGCCGGCGCCCTTGCGGCCCTTTCACCTTCGCTCCTGCGCGCCGCCAACACCGCAGCCGCGGCGGGCAACCTCCACCTCGCGCCGTTCCGCTTCGACGTCACTCCGTCCATCGGACACTCGCTCTGCGGCGGTTGGATCAAGCCCGTGATCGCCGTTGACGATCCCTTGGAAGCCATCGGCCTGATTCTCCTCGGCGTCGGCCAGCCCATCGTGATCTGCGTCGTCGATTGGACCGGCCTGCTCAACGACGCGCACCTCCAATGGCGCACGGCTCTCGCCGAGGCCGCCGGCACCACGCCCGACCGTGTCGCCGTCCACTGCGTGCATCAGCACAACGCCCCTTTTGTCTGCCCCTTTACGGCCGCCCTGATCGCCGCGCAGCCCGGTCTCCCGCGCGTTTACGATCCCGCGTTTTTCCAACGCTGCCTCGATGCCGCCCGCGTCGCCGCCGTCGCCGCGCTGCCCCGCGCCCGCGCCGTCACCCACATCGCCACCGGCAGCGCGCGCATCGAACAAGTCGCGTCCAACCGCCGCATGGACCGCGATGCGTCCGGCCGCGTCGGCATCATGCGCGGCTCCAAGTGCGTCGATCCCCGCCTCATCGCCTTGCCCGAAGGCCGCATCGATCCACTCCTGCGCACCGTGGCGTTCTACGACCGCACGGAGAAAATCGCCGCCTGCCACTACTACGCCACGCACCCGATGAGTTATTACGGCGACGGCCGCGTCACGAGTGACTTCTGCGGCCTCGCCCGCAAACTCCGCCAGCGCGACGAACCCCATTGCACGCACCTCTACTTCACCGGCTGCGCCGCCAATATCGCCGCCGGCAAATACAACGACGGCACACCCGCCGCCCGCGAGCGCCTCACCGAGCGCATGTATCGCGGCCTCGTCGCCTCCGAGGCGTCACTCAAGCCCGAACCCATTTCCAACCTCTCCTGGCGCACCGCGGAAATTTTCCTCGAGCCCAACCCCACGCTCGGCCCCGACGCTCTGAAGGCTCTCGTCGCTCCGCGCACCGATGCGCTCGCGCCGCGCTACATCCCCGCGTTCAAACTCGCGCTCATCGACCGCTGCACGCGCCGCCTGCCGTTTTTCGTCAACGCCCTCCACCTCGACGACACCGTCCTGCTCCACCTGCCCGCCGAGCAATTCATCGACATCCAACTCTACGCGCAATCGCTGCGCCCCGGCCGCATGACCGCCGTCGCCGCCTACGCCGACGCCGGACCGTGGTATATCCCGCCGCGCGCCGAATTCCCCTTTGGTGGTTACGAGGTCGAAGTCGCTTTCGCCGCTCCCGGCACCGAGGACGCGCTCCGCGCCGCCGTGGCGGATCTGCTCGCCTAGTTTATCCGGTCAACCCGCTTGGATCTTTCCGATAGGGGTGTCGCTTGTCGGCACCCTCCCACGGCGACAGGCACCGCCCGCGACCGGAATGGCGTGGCCGCAAGCGTGAGCGAGTCGCGAATTACCAAGCGCTCACGCTCACGACCACGTTTGAAAATGCACCCTGATTTACGGGCGGAGTTTACCCTCGACGCTGTCGTCCATGGTTTTTCCGGTGAGCGAACCGACCATGATCTTGAGCAGCGCGACGGCTTTACCGTGCTCGGTATCCCAATAATAGCCGTCTTTGATCGCGACCTTGACGACCGTCAGCTCCGGGTCGTCCACGCCACCGTGCAACCATGTCTCGGCCATTTGCGTCCAATATTTTTCCCGCAGCTCGCGGCTGTCGCTCACCGTCGCTGTGCCTTCGAGCGTCAGATATTGCGAGTCGCCCGTATTCGCGAAAAGCAATTGCACGCGCGGATCGTGTGCGATGTGCGCGTTCTTCACGCTGGAACGCGCGCTCAGGAACCACACGTTGCCCGCCTCATCAACCTCGCGCACGGCCATCGGCGTGACCGTCAGCGGAAACGTGCCGGGGCCGCTGCCGAAAAGACAGACGCGCGCCGCCAGAGCCAGTTCGCGGATTTTCTCCACCGCGGTAGCATGGGTGAGATTTTCAATGGGATCGTCGCCAGGTGGTTTTTTCATCCGGAGACAGACGGCAAATTGATCGCGCAGTTCCAAACTGCGTCGCGATGGTTTTCGCCGCGCCGGTCGCGCCGCGCTACACCACGGTTCCCCACCGTTCGACACGGTTCGACACGGAGAAGATTGCCGCTCAACTTTTCGGTCCTACCCCATGCACCGCCTTCTCCTCCTCGCCTCTGCTTTGGCCTTGTTAACGTCGGTGTCGAACGCCGCGGAATCTCCTCCGCCCGCCTACGCTGACACCACGCCACAGCGCTATCACCTCACCGCCCGCGCGAGTGAGATCGACGCCCGCACCCTGCCGCACCCCGCCATCGACTTCGTCTTCGCCGACAAAACAGGCAAACCGCTGGATGTGGAAAATGCCGTCGTCGATACCCGCGTCGCTCCGCGCGGCCGTCTTGTCATCTGGCTCATGAATTACAACGCCCTGCTCTTTGAGCGTCTCGGCGACTACGGCCTGCACGCGATCCAAGTCCACTACGCCAACAAATGGTTCGGCCTTATCCCGACCTCAGCGCGCGACGACGGCACCAGCCTCGGCAAGATGCGCCTCGAGGCTGCCACCGGCGAAGATTTTTCCCCACTCTGCGCGATCCCGCAACCCGACGGCATGATGGAGCGCGCGTTTCAATTCGTGAAGCACCTCGCGAAGACGCACCCGCAGGGCCACTGGGAACAATTCATCGACGTCAAGGGCACCGGCCTGCGCTGGGAAAAAGTTATCATGGCCGGCTCCTCCCACGGCGCGACTACCGCCACGCGCTTCGCTGTGCATCACCGGGTGGACCGCGTCGTCGCGTTCTGCGGCCCGCGCGATCAGCTCGAGACCTGGCAGGGTCTCCCCTCGGCCACGCCCGCCAACCGCATCTTTGGCTTCAGCCACGTGCTCGATAGTGGCTGGACCGGCGACCACTACTGCCGCTCGTGGCAGATGCTCGGCCTGCATCGCTACGGTGCCATCGTCGATGTCGATTCCAGCGCCCCGCCCTACGGCAACACCCGCCGTCTGACCACGCACTTCAACGTGAACGGCGACGCTGACCGTGCGCACGGTTCGGTCACACCCGGGAAAGCCTCCGGCAAAGACGCCGAAGGCAAATTTATCCACGAGTCCGTCTGGCGTTATCTCTTTACTCACCCCGTCGAGGAAGTCGGCGCACCCGTGCCCCTTGACCCCGAATGCGGTAAACCCCGTCCCAAAAAGTAGGGCGTCCGGCTTGCGGACGCCTTCATCGGTCACGCAAGCTCAACTATCGTCCTGCGTCGCCTCTCCTGCGTTACCAAGCCGCGCCCATCGACGCTCCGCGCGGACTGGGTGGAATCGATCATCTTATACCAACATCAGTTGATTTTTTGACTTAAGGTAGCCGCGAGCATGAGCGAGTGGTGGTTCGCTATCGTCCAGATATCACCAGACGCTGGTATTAAAACCATCGGGATTATTGACGCTCATTTTGCGCACTTCGCCGGCCACATTTCATCGAGCTAAATGGCACCGCGAAACACCCCACGTAGGTGAACGCCCTATGGAACAAAGCATGTGGCCAGGCTACTTTTAGCCGCATGAACCCACTCCTACTCATCATCGTTCTCATCATTCTCTTCGGCGGCGGCGGCTTTTACTACGGCGGCCCGGCCTACGGCGGCGGCGGCCTCGGACTCATCCTCCTCATCTGTCTCATCGTTTACCTCTTCGGCGGCTTCCGGTCGCGCAACTAATCCCCGCGCGTTTCGACTTCACACTCGCCCCGCTTTTTAGCGGGGCTTTTTTTCGTCCGGAGCCCCAGCAAAGCGGAAAATAAAAAACGGACTGAATCGCCATTCAGTCCGTCAAAACTTTCGTGAACGAATCCTCTCAGATCACGTGTGTGAACTTCACTTCTACATTGCCCTTCGTGGCCTTCGAGTAGGCGCACATCGCGTGGGCTTTTTCGACGACATCCTGAGCCTTGGTTTCGTCGAGATAGGGAATCTTCACGACCAGTTCCACTGAGAACGGCTTGGGCCCGTCCGGGTGCAATTGCACGCGTGCCGTGACGGTGATCCCCTCGCCCGTGTCGGAGTAGCCCGCCTCCTTTGCGACATAGTTGACCGCGCCGTTAAAGCACGCCGCCCACGCCGCGCCAAAAAGATGCTCGGGCGTGAGCCCCTGCGAGTTGTTCAGCGTGGGGATCTTGAACTCGATATCGAAGCCGGTCTCAGACGTTTCGACCGAACCGGTGCGGCCACCCTGGGCGATGGTTTCAGCAATGAGAGGGAGTGTGCTCATGATTTTAAGGAAGTTATTTGAATCGATGCGTTACCGCGTGGCTGACCGAGCTTAAGCGCGGCGGTTCCGAATCCACCGCGACAACGGCCTGCTTCGACGGACCGTCCTAAATCTACAACAACTCACCCTGCCCATCGCCCAGCGGCTTCGCGCCGATGAATTTCCCGTAACGCTCGATCCAATCATCGAGCTTGTCCGTGTAATAGCTCTCATCGTAGGGCGCCGTCACCGCGTCGAACAACTCCACCGGCCGCGCGCGCTGCCAGTCGCTCGTCTGCCCCTTTTGCTTCGGCGTGATGTAATACGCCACGCGCTCACCCATCCGCGGACGCGGATTCATTTTTAGCGCCGCCTCCGCCGAGGCCCGCCGCGGCTTACCGCCTTCGGCGATGAATCGCTCGTAGGCGTCGGGGTTCATGCTGAGCGACTCGCTCTTCGCCACCTCCGCCACCGGCAACGCCCGCGCCGCGAACTGCGTGCGCAACTGCGCCAGCATCACCACCGGCGACTCCGGCGCCGCGCCGACGAGGAAGCGCAGCAGCTGCCGCGAGAGTTTCTTTAAGAACGGCTCGATGCCCCGCGACCGCAGCGCACTGCCGCGCAGCGTCATTTTCTTTCCATCGTAGAGCGCGTAGTTCTTGGCCTTGTAGCAGAACATCGCCGTGTAGCGTCCGTCGTATTCGAGCTCGATACCCGGCGGCAGCGTCGGCGCCACCAGCGCGAGCAACTGCTCCGGCTCTTCGAAATATTTTTCCGAAGACAGATAGATACCGTCAGTATCCGCCTCGAGAATCGTGCAGCCGTGCCGCGCGAACTCATCGATCAATGCCTGCAACAGTTCACGCCCGCGCCGCGTCACTTCGGCCGCCAACTCACCGTCGCCGAAGCGCGCGCCGGAAAAACCCAGATAGCCGTAGAACGAGTTGATCAGAATCTTAAACGACGCCTGCCGCGCCTGCGCCTCGGCTCGCTCGTCGGCCGTCGGCGCATTCTTGGCGAGCAATTTGAATTTCAGCCGATACTCGCGCAGCGATTTCAACAGCGGGATAAACACCCCCAGCGCATCGTTGCGCGGATTGCGGGCGATGCTCAGCAACAGGCTCGGATAGAGTGACGCCACGTCGAAATGCAGCACGTCTTTGAAGACGCCTTCCTGATAACTCTTCGTGAATCCGCCATCAAACGGCGCAACCTCCAGCGGCACGGGCACCGACTGCCGCGCATGGTAATATTCCTCGAGAAAGAGCAGATCAATCTTGGCCGTCGTGCCCCGCAGCGTCGCCTCCTGGAGCAAAATCGGAAACGTGCGCGTCTGCTCGAAATACGTCGGCAGCAGCAGATCCGCCAAGCCCTGCGTCTCGCGCAGGTCATCTTCCAAGTATGCGCAGAACCGTGCGCGGTCCGCCCAAAACGTCTCTGCGATTTTCCCACCGTCGAGATACGTGCGGTCCTCGCTGTCCTCATCCGTGATCCCAAAATACACTGCAACGTCCTTCAGCCCGTAAGCCGTAAGTTCCCGCGTCGTGATATCATAGAGCTGCACGAGCAGGTAAGTATCGACCACCGTGCGCCCCGGCAGATCGCAGCGGGGAAAATCAATCCAGCGCTCCGCCACCTTGAGCCGGCTGTTGCGGAACGTCGCCTTCTGGCCGAATCGCCCCCACGCACACGGGACCTTGTGCCGTTTCGCGCGCAACCGCAGGAAATCCAAATCGAACTTGAAGATGTTGTGCCCCTCGATCACGTCAGGATCGATCTCCGCGAGCGCCGCGTTCAGCTCCTGCAACAACTGCTTCTCCGCCGCGTCCGTCGCCTCCGCGAGCATGAGCAACCGGTTCTTCCCTCCACTCCGCAGCCCGATCGCCAACACGCGATCCTGGGGCTTGGTCGCGTCGCTAAAACTCCCGTCCGCCGACGACGTTTCGATATCGAGCTGGCAGCGCCGGAGCTGGCCGAAGCTCAGGTCACGATAGAGCCGCGCCCGCTGCTGGATGAGAAACTGATTTTCCAACGGCCGCACCGCATCCACGCCGCCGACTTCCTTGGCGCCCTTCAAAAACGCCTCATAAATCGTCAGTGTGTCCGCCTGCGCAAGGCGCGAGAACGGCGCCTCACCCTTCAACTCCTCGACCGTGATCCCCGTTGGCGCGACGAGCGTTTGCCCGCTCAGCCACGCGAAGGGCTTCAAGACGTTGATCTGCTCCACCCGCCCGCCGTCCGGCGTAGCCAGGGAAACATGCACGAGCCCGTCATCATCGACCCACACGCCACAGAGCGAACCAGTCATGGCGCGGGTCAGGATCGTCGAAATTTCCTGGCGTTCGCCTCCGCCCGCTTAGAACGGCCGCAGGTAAACCATCACCAGCGCGATCAGAATCAGGCTGAGCGCCGCAAACGAGAGTTTGTCGCGCAAGTGCGGACGCCGATACACGACGCCGGCAAACGCCACCAAGCCGAGCCAGCACACCAGTTTGACGACGACCCAACCCGGGAACGTGCCCGCGTGCAGCTTGGCCAGCAGGCCGAAACCGCTGATGAGCACGAGGAGCCCGGCAATACCGGTGATCATCATCGTCTTCTTTTTGTCCGCCGGGACCGGATTGGCGAAGGCCATAAACGTGTGCGCCGTCAGCACGAACAGAGAGAAGAGATGCAGGAGGTAGTAGTAAGTCGGGTTCATAAAAAAAGAGAGGTGACACCCCGCCTGTGCCGTATGCCCAAAGGCTCAGGACCTTTTTAGGTTAAGGTGGGCGCCTCCTCCGCAGCGTCTGCTTTCCGATTTACGGCCTAGCATCTTCCGCGACGGTTTTGGCTCCCGTAATAATTCTA
>JANXLP010000483.1 GCA_025355125.1 Opitutaceae bacterium
CCGCCAAGACGGGCAAGCACCCAAAGACCGAGCGCGAGTCCGGCGTTGGCGAGCCAGCCATAGACGAAGGTCGTCTCCTGAATCGCCTGCGTGTGCCCATAGGTCAGCCAAGCGCAGCCCGCGAGGAAGCCTGGCGTGTGCAATTGCACGGAGGCGATCAGCGCCAGCACGCCGCTGATAACCAGCCAAACTAGGCCGGAGCCAAGCAAGAGCAGCAGCGGACCGCGAGCGTGCGAGTCGATGGTGGAAACTTCGTTCGTGTCGGTGGACATCTCGTTCTAAAAAAGGTGAAGAAAGCGGACGAATTATTTGCGAACGCCGTTTTCCTGCACGACGAGTTCCATCGCACGGGAAAGAGGAAGTTGGACTACGCCGGCCTTCTGATCGACCCACGAGTAAGCCGAAGCTTTCTTGTGCTCGTTGGCGCGAAGCTCAGCCAAGGCCGCTGTTTTTGAAGCGTGCGTAGCTTTCCAAGCCATATCGTCGGGCAGCTTCTCAGAGGCAACCGCATAGGCCGCAGGCTGTTCGTTCTTAGAGTAGCCGTAGTAAACAACGAGCAAGAAGAGCCCGAAGCACCCCAAGATGGCGAGGACGGTCACGATAGAGACGGGGCGAGGGGAAGTAGCGATTGAATCACTCATGGTAGGTGAGACACTCTCCGATACGCGGATCACGGATCGGGAGAAGTTTGGCCGTAGGGAAACTCTTCAAGTAGGACCAGACACAGATGCCGCCAACGCCGACCACAGATGAAAGCACCCACAGCAAGTTGACAGAAAGGAAGGGCAAGGGATCACCATGCTCATCCTTTAGCGCGGGTAAAATATTGTAGCAGAGATCGACGAGGATAATTGCAAGAATCCAGATCGCGATCGGCTTGGCCTTCGAGGGCACAACTTTGTGTTTGTAGGAAAGATGGTAGAGGAATGGGACAAGAAAGTGACCGAAAAGGATAAGCATACCGACCCATTTCCACTGGCTGGGAGTGCCGTCCGCGTGAATTTCACGGAGGTTATACCAGAACGTTTCCTCGGGGACGTTGGCATTCCAGATCAGGAAATACTGGGAGAAGGTCACGTAGGCCCAGAAGACCGTGAAAGCGAAGCTCAACATGCCAATGCTGTAGAAATGATTCTTATTCACGACACCTTGGTAGTCGCCCCGGCCGAGCAGCCAAATCATGATCAAAATGCCGAAGGCAAGCGCTCCACGCACACAGTTGGCGAAGAACCAAACGCCATACATCGTAGAGAACCAGTGATACTCCAAGCTCTTGATCCAGTAGATCGCGGCAAAGGAGAGAGAAAGAGCCAGTAAAGGAATACCGAAGGCCGCCGTTTTGCGGTTCATGTAGGTCCACTTTAGATCGCCATCCGTGTCCTGAGAAAAGGAAGCGGTGCGCAAGCGGCGGGATAGCCAAATCCAAATGACGAAGAACACGACGGTCATGCCCGTGAACATGTTCAAATTCAGGAAGCTAGCCTTCTTCGTATAAAGGACGTCCTGGCCGACAGTGTGTCCGCCATGCATGACGTGCTCCAAATTCATCCAAGGCCAGATCAAGTCATGGGGAGCAACCCAAGCCGCCGCCATGAGAGGGAGAAATAGAAGCGCCAGCCACTTGAAGGCAGAAAGACCGTGTTCGAATTGACGGCGAATCAAGACCGACCACGAAGCATCAAGCACGTGGTGGATCAAAATCAGCATCATCATGCCGATCGCGATCGCGGTCCAAAAAGTGAAGCCCACTAAATAGGAGTAAGCCACCTTCTGCGCACCCGAGACGAAGATACCGAGCGCGGTAACTGCGAGGCCGGCAATACCAGCAACGAGGAATTTACCCGATGAGGCAGGCACGGCGGGAATGGAGTTGTTAGCGACAGGCGTGCTCATTTGAGGCCAAGCTCCGCTTTGTGGTCACCGGGAACGTCAGCGATGGTGCCCGTTTGCGCCCGTTGAAGGGCGCGAACGTAAGCGATCACCGCCCAGCGATCAGCGGGGACGAGTTTATCGGCGTAGGAGAGCATGTTGTTCTTACCGTTGGTGATCGTGTTGAAGATCTCGCCCTCGGCCATCGTGCGGAGGCGATCATCGTGGTAGCTTGGCGTCGCCCCCATGCCATATTTCTTAGTGATGCCATTGCCATCACCGACAGCACCGTGGCAGGGAGCGCAGTAGATCGTGTAACGATCCTGACCACGCTCCAGCAATTTGAAATCAACTTTAAGATCGCTTGGAAATCCTTTGGAGAAACTGCCGTCCGAATTTTTACCGTGATCGCGATGGTCGTTCTCACGCAGCATGCCGCGTTGAACGGTTCCGGCAACGGGCACACGATCAGCGCGTCCATCGGCGAAGAATGCGCTCGTGCCCTGAGAGTAGGGCTTGGGCTGATGCTTCATACCCGGAAATGCCCACTCGGGGAACACATCCATAGGTGCCGAGGTGAACTTCGTGCCACGGAATCCAAGCACGGAAACCACAAGCACGACAACGAAGAGAGTAACAAGATATACGTGGCGCATGGCTCAGGCTTCCAGCTCCGTGATGGCCTTGCCGCCGGCCTGTTCTAGGAGCGCCTTGGTATTGGCGAGATTGAAACGCGGATCACGAGATTCGATGACGATGAAGAAGGTGTCATCCATGCCGCGCTTGATATCTTTGTATTTCAGCACGGGGTGATAGTGCATCGGCAAACCATTGAGGAAAAACATCCCGCCAATGGTCGCGAACGCAGCGAACAAAATCGTTAGCTCGTAGCTCACCGGAAAGGCAAACATGGGGCTGAAAAACGGTTTACCGCCTACGATGAGTTTATAATCAACGGCACCTGTCCAAAAAATCATGGACATACCGGTGCAGAAACCGGCGATACCACCGGCGAGCGAGATGCGTGGGACGAGCGAGCGGCCAAGACCCATCGCACCGTCAAGACCGTGCACGGGGAACGGTGTAATGCAGTCCCAGTTTTTGTAGCCAGCATCGCGCACCCTCTGGGCCGCGTGATAGATCTCGGGCGCAGTCTCAAATGTGGCGATTAGCCCGTATGAAGAGGAAGCCATGGTCGTGACAGATTAGTGGTGGTCGCCGCCATGGACGTCAGCCTGAGGCGTGACGGCCTTGAGCTCAGCCATCGGCATGATGGGCAGGAAGCGAATGAAGAGGAGGAAGAGAACCGAGAAGACGCCGAACGTCCCGAAGAACGTGAATATCTCAACAATGCTCGGAGAGTAATAACCCCAGCTCGACGGCAGGAAATCACGGGCGAGCGAAGTGACGATGATGACGAAGCGCTCAAACCACATGCCGACATTGACGAAGATCGAGAGTATCCAGACGAAGCTCGTATTGTTGCGAACGCCTTTAAACCAGAAAAACTGGGGCGTAATGACGTTGCACGAAATCATGATCCAGTAAGCCCAAGCGTAGTGACCGAAGGCACGATTCACGAAGGCGAAACCTTCGTTGGGATTAGCTCCATACCATGCGATGAAGAACTCCATGCCGTAAGCGTAACCGACGATCGTTCCCGTCGCCAAAGTGATCTTACACATGCAGTCGATGTGATACTGCGTGATAAGGTCTTCGAGGCCGTAGATCGCGCGCAGCGGCAGCATCAGCGTCAGCACCATGCCGAAGCCCGAGAAGATCGCGCCCGCCACGAAGTAAGGAGGGAAGATCGTGGTGTGCCAGCCAGGGAGAAGTGAAACCGCGAAGTCGAAGGAGACGATGGTATGCACCGAAAGAACGAGCGGCGTCGAGATACCGGCGAGAACCAAGTAGGCCATCTCGTAGTTACTCCAATGACGGTTCGAACCGCGCCAACCCATGGCAAAGAAACCGTAGAGGAACGAGCGAAGCTTGTTACCCGCAGCCTCGAAGCGATCACGCAGGATAGCCAAATCAGGAAGAAGCCCGACATACCAGAAGAGCACAGACACCGTTCCGTAGGTCGAAACCGCGAACACATCCCATTCGAGTGGAGAACGGAAATTCTGCCAGATCACATTGGAGTTAGGAATCGGGAAGAGGTAGAAGGCATACCACACACGACCGACGTGGAACACCGGGAAAATACCAGCGCACACGACTGCGAAAATGGTCATGGCTTCGGCCGCACGATTGATCGATGTGCGCCACTTCTGACGAAGGAGGCACAAGATAGCGGAGATCAGAGTGCCCGCGTGACCGATACCGATCCAGAACACGAAATTAACGATGTCCCAAGCCCAATTCACCGGATTGGCGTGTCCCCACACACCGACGCCTGTGGCGACTAGATAAGTGATGCCAGCGACGGTGAAGGAGGCGATGAAGCAGGCTAGAATGAAGCAAACCCACCACCACGTCGGGGTCTTGCCCTCGATGATGCTACAGATTTTCTCAGTGATCCAAGAGAAGCTGCGGTTGTTCTCCACCAAGATCGCCCGTGGGAGCGATGCTGGGCGAACCTCGTTGAGGATGGCCGGCGTTGCAGCGGAATGGTCGGCAGTGTGAGCCATTAGCTGAGCCCTCCAATGCGGTTAGCGACAGCGAGGGCCGAGTGGCCTTCAGACTTCTTCATGGATTTCTCTTCGTGACCGTGCGCAGGAGCGTGCTCCCCCGCCCCACCGTGCTCTTCGTGGCCAGCTGGATGGTTTTTCTTGTTATACTCAACGCGACTGAGTGGCAGCGCCGCGTAGTCAGGCATCTTGGGATTCGGATTGCGGAGCTTACCGAGGTAAGTAGTGCGCGGACGGGTATTGAGATAGCCGAGCAAGGCGTAATCCTGCTCACGGGCCTTCGCCAAAGAGACTTCGCTGTGCGGGTCGAGGATGTTGCCGAAGACAATCGATTCGACAGGGCAGACCTGTTGGCAGGCCGTCTTGATCGTGCCGTCTGGCACCACGACATCAGACGGGTTACCGGCCTGAGCGGTTTTGACCTTGTGCTGAATCTTGCCGTTTTGGATGCGCTGCACGCAGTAAGTGCATTTTTCCATCACACCGCGCATACGCACGGTGACCTCGGGATTCTTCACCATCTTCACGAGTTCCGGCATGCCCTTCGGGCCAGCCTGACCGAGATAGAGGCTGTCGAGTTGACGCAGGTTGTAATCAAAGAAATTGAAACGACGGACTTTGTAAGGGCAGTTGTTCGCGCAATAGCGCGTGCCGATACAGCGGTTGTAGGCCATCGTGTTGAGGCCTTCTTCGTCGTGAACCGTGGCATTGACCGGACAAACGATTTCGCACGGTGCGAGTTCGCATTGAGCACAGGCGACCGGCTGAAGCGAAATCTGTGGATCTTCGGGCAACTCTTTGTTCCCTTCGCCACCGAATGCCCCGGCGTCGATCGTTCCGCTGGAGTAGTAGCGATCCAAGCGTATCCAGTGCATCTCACGGCCGCGCATAACCTGGTCCTTACCGACGATCGGAATATTATTCTCGGCCTGACATGCCACTACACAGGCGTTGCAGCCGATGCAGGTGTTGAGGTCGATCGACATGCCCCATTGATGCTTTCCGTCGAATTTCGGCGTCTCGTAGAGAGAACCGCCGCGAGGGATCTCACTCGCGCGTTGCGCCGGAGTCATCTTCTTGCCCTCCTCCCCAAGAATCAACGGGCTGTGAGATTCGAGGCCGAAAGAATTAACGAAAGCAGGATTTTCCTGATACTCGGAGAGGTTGGCTTCGCGGACCAAATCGCGGCCTTCCATTGACCAATGCTCCTGCGTATTCGCGAGCTTCATGCGCTCGCCGGTATCGGTGAGCGTGGCACCGGTAATAAAACCCCGGGACGACGAAGTGCGCACCGCGTAGGCACTGAAACCGGCACCCGTCCCCACATGGCCTGTCTTCGTGCGACCGTAGCCGAGCGCGACCACCACCGTGTAGTTAGAGAGACCTGGTTGGATATGAACGGGACCGCGAACCGTGCGACCGCCCACCGTCAAGGTGAACACGTGAGCATTCTCCGCACCTTGGACAAAATCGGCCTCTTCTTTGCGCGCAACTTGGATAAGCGATCCCTTGGGATCGACGCCAAGTTCTTTGCCGAGTTTGGGACTAACGAGAATGGCGTTATCCCAAGAAATTTTCGTGATCGGATCCGGGCACTCTTGCAGCCAGCCGTTATTCGCGAAGCGTCCGTCGTCCATTTTGTGGTCCGTGATGAAACGAACTTCGAGATTCGACTTCGACAAAGCGACCGGGGCCGTGGCTCCGTTGGCTAATTTCGCAAGACCAGAGCTGGTAAAATTGACCGGCGCGATGGGATAAGCCGAGTCAGTCAAGAGGCCGTCGTGAAGGAAACGGCGGAATGCCTTTTCTGCATCACCGCCAGCAATACCCGTGACCGTATCGTAAACGAGCGAGTAACCGTCCGCCTTTGCTTCGCCTAGGATGCGGGCCAAAACCTCGATCTCGGTAATGCCACCGAAGAGCGGCAGAATCATCGGTTGCACCGGCACAATCGTGCCATCAGCGGTGCGGGCGTCGCCCCATGATTCCAAATAATGAGCCGTGGCCAGATGCGTGGACGCGAGCGCGGAAGTCTCATCGGCATAGTAACCGACGCGGATCGTATCTTTCACGGACTTCTGCAAGGCTGCCCACTCTAGATCGGCGGGAGCGTTGTAGGCCGGATTACCGCCGAGAACGACCAAGGTCTTAACCGAACCTGCTTTGATCGCCGACGACAGCTCCGAAATGGAAGCAACGGGCTCCGCGGAAATCTCAACAAAATCAACGGTGCGACCGATATTGCCCAAAGCAGCGTTGATCGCGTATGCGATCGCATGAACCGCCGCGGGTTGATGAGCACCTGCTACGACGAGACTGGAGCCCTTGTGGTCCGCAAGATCAGCGGCGCATTCAGCGAGCCATTCTGGCTTAGCATCCAAACCTTGGGCCAACTTGGCAAAGGTGGCATCGCCCGTAATCTTTTCGGCAAGAGCCGCGGCAAATGCGAGAATGTGGCTGCTGGCGAGGCGCAGGCGGTGATCCGCCATTGAGCCGGTAAGCGTCAGCGCACTCTCGGCTACGTAAAGCCGATTCATTGGGTCATCTTTTTTCGTGACGCGGCGCCCCTTGGCAAACTCGCGGGCGTAATAGAGACTGCCCGATTCAGCACTTAGGAAATCGGCATCGAGGGAGACGATACGCTCTGCCTTGGCGAAACGATATAACGGCTTCACGGCTTGGCCAAAAACGCTCTGAGCAGCGGCCACCGGTGGCTCGTCGCTTACAGGCTCATACTCGGCCCAAACCGCTTGAGGGAACTTGCTGCGGAGCTTCTTTAGCAGGCGCGCGCGAGTCGGAGAGGACGACTCTTCAGCGAGGAACGCCAAGCCTGCGCCGCGGGCTGCAGAAAAATTCTTACCAATCGAGACCAACAGATCGTTGACCGCGGCGGCATTGAGCACCGACCCACCCTGCGTGTGTGCCGTCGCGCGCTCGGGATCGTAAAGGTCGAGCACCGAGGCCTGCGCCAGCAACGAACTTGCGCCACCGTGAGGCGCGTAAGTGGGATTACCTTCCACCTTGGTTGGGCGGCCCTGGTGGGTCTCGGCCAACAGCGGGATAGCCGACTTGCGCAGCGGCATCGCCGTCGCGAAATATTGCGGCAGACCGGGGATGACGCCTTCGACCGATTTGCCGAAGGGTAAAATATTCTTCTCTGGGCGGCGGCAACCCGCGAGGCCGAGTCCGCCCAAAGCGAACGACGCGGCCATCAACTTCATGAAATGACGGCGATCAACCCCATCAAGATTCGAGGCGCCTTCGGGAAACTCACGGGCGAGTTGCTGCTTGAATCCGGGAGTGGCCGCGAGTTCATCGAGGCTACGCCAATATTGCGGTCCAGTCAGAGCGCGTTCAGACGGGGCGGGATGTTCAAATTTGCGTTTCATCGGTGGCAGCCGGAGCAGCTCTGGGGCGGCTTGATGTTCCAATTGTGGACGAACTTCAGGCCTGCCTCGACGCCGGATTTGGCGGCGATGGTGGGAGAATCGAGATTGTAAACATCCTTTGGATCGCGGACGCGCGTCTCAGGATTGCGGTGACACTCAATGCAGAAACCCATGCTGAGAGACTGTTGGTGCGAAACGACCGCCATTTCGTTGATCTTGCCGTGACATTCGACACAGCTCACACCGCGGTTCACGTGGGCGGAGTGGTTAAAATAGGCGTAATCTGGTGTTTTGTGAATCCACACCCAAGGAACGGATTCGCCGCTAGCGTAGCTGTCACGAACAGGAGCAAGCAGAGGACTCGTCGTCTTGATCTGGTTATGGCAGTTCATGCACGTCTGCGAAGTCGGGACATTGGAGTGCGCAGATTTGTCCACATTGCTGTGGCAGTAGCGGCAATCGAGACCGAGTTCGTTGACATGCTGGGCGTGACTGAAAGGAACCGGCTGGACCGGGGCGTAGCCGATACGAGTGTATTTCGGCGTCATGTAATACGTGACGCCTGCAGTAGCAATGCCGGCGAGGACCACCAAATAAATGATGATCTGCAGCGGCAGCTTGTTCGCAGATTTGGGAAAGATGTTCGACATGGGCCAGTGGTCTCAGCGGCTGCGCAAAGGGTCAGAGCGAATCAGCGCGACGCGAGACGGCGCGGGCTTCGGCACGAAAAAGATCGGAAACGTTGGAAGCCGTAGGCAAAGAAGCCGAGGGCGTAACAGGAGTCTTGGCGAGGAGCTTGGGCGCTGAGCCGACTACAGCACAAAGGCCGAGCAGCTTGCCGAAGAATTGTTTTCGCGATGGGTCGTGGCTCACAGGTTAGCGTGGTGAAGTCAGAGTCGCGCAGAAAGAAGGGAGCGCCGTTTCGGTTGTAAACCAAAAATTCCCAGTGTGCATTTTTTGGGTTCAGAATAAGCACATGCGGGCGACCAACGCGCCAGCGCTTATCATTAGACGCTCACCACAGGAGATTCACGACGACCTGAAACAGCACACCTTACTCGGTGCTGCGCAAATCAGACAAAAAGACCGTCACGCATAGGGCGCGTTAGGTCACAGCGGGCAGCGATCTCGGGATTGTGGGTCACAAGAATCACTGCCTGTCCGTTTTCCTTCGCGAGACGTGTAAGCAGATCAAAAACAAGTGCCGAATTCGTCACGTCTAGATTTCCAGTCGGTTCATCGGCCAGAATAATGGAAGGTTGGTTGGCCAAGGCGCGCGCCACGGCCACACGTTGCTGCTCTCCGCCCGATAATTGAGTCCCGAGCCGATGTGTTTTCTGGCCAAGGCCGACCGAGGTGAGCAAACCGTGGGCACGCTCGACCATCTGCTCTTGCGTAAGGCGCCCAAGTTTCCGCATGGGCATCATGACGTTTTCTAGCGCCGAGAACTCCAGCATGAGGAAGTGAAATTGAAACACGAAACCGATATGCTCCCCACGCGCGGCAGTGCGCGCCGCATCGTCGGTGTTCGACATCACCTGGCCGTTAATCGAAATCTCGCCGCCGTCTGGTTGATCCAAGAGGCCCAAGAGGTATAAGAGGGTAGATTTCCCGCAACCCGAAGGGCCGACTATGGCGTAAACCTGTCCGCGCCGCGCTTCGAACGAGACGCCCCGAAGGACGTGCACGCGCGCATCGTCGCGGCCGAGGTAACGATGCAAGTTTTCACAGCGTAGAGCGAATTCGTTGTTGGCGGCCATAGGTGCTCGAAATTGGTTACTGAGCGGTGCCGCGGACGATGTCGCCGGGCTCAAGCCGCGCGGCACGACGTGCAGGAATCAAACTGGCAATCATCACCATGACGGTGGCTGTAGCGATCGCCTCCAAGTAGTGCCAAACGCTCCACGAAACAACGAAGGTTTCGGTTTTAAAAATTCCGCTGATCGGCAAGGGCATGTAAGATACCCCAAGAGTGGAGAGTGCCCCCACTATGCATCCAAGGAACGCGCCGATCGCCAGCACGATGACCGCTTGCCAGAGAAAAATCTGGGTGATGTCCCGCCGCTCGTAACCCATGGAGCGCAAAATCGCGATGTCCTTAGTTTTCTCCAGGACGATCATCGCGAGCGTATTAAACATCGCGAGACCGGCGATCAGCGTAAAGACCGAGACCGTGATCGCGGAGGAGATACGCAGGGCCCTAAACGTGGATAGCCATGACTTTTCCCTCTCCTGCCACGGCTTGGCGCTGTGCTTCAAAACATCCTGCATCTGGAGGGCGTTTTGAGGCGCGCGATCTTTGTCGAAGAGATTCACCTGCACGAACGAAACACCGCTTGGTTTTTGCAAGAGCGACCGTGCCTCGCTGAGGTGAATATAAACACGAACTTTATCGATGTCCGAAACGCCGGTCTCATAGATTGCGCTCACCGTGTAGCGGACACGCTGTCCCTGGGCATCGAGGATGAACGAATTGCCAACCGCGAGCTGGAGGCGATCGGCGAGGACGCGACCGATCAGGGCGCCCGTGGGCTTTTCGCGGAAACTGGCGATATCACCCTGCACGATCTGCCGACCCAAGTCAGAGACTTTCAAGTGCTCGTCTAGGGAGATGCCAAAAACCTGTGCAGTCTCATTTTTAAAATCGGCCCTCACCAAAACAGAACCGCGTAACACCGGGGCGGCACCCGAAACATTGGAGAAATCTTTCAGGGCATTGATGATCAGCTTTGGCTCTTCAACGCCTTCGATATACTTGAGCCCTTCGCGTTGGCTGATTTGAAAGTCCGAGCCGCCACCTGCGGTCATTTGCCTCAAGGTATCCTGGATTTTATCCTCGATCCGCATCGCTCCGTCGGTGCCCAGAATCGTTTTGATGAAAAACTCCTCGAAGCCGCTCGTCGTCGCCTGCGTCAGCACAAACAAGCCGACGCCCAGCACCGTGCAGGACAGACTCATGAGCATGGCGCGCTTCTTGGCCGTCAAGAAGCGCAGTGCGATGCGAAGATTTGGAGACATCGGAAACTGGTGAGAGTGAAACGAAGCGTGCGGACTTACTCTGTAGCTCTATGGGGAGTTACTTTACCACCTCAGTGGTAACACGATCCCCCTCACGAAACTTATCAATGTCCTCAACAATCACTTGTTCGCCAGCTTGAAGTCCTTTGGTGATCTCGATAATGTTAAGGCTCACGTAGCCGATCTCGACCTTACGGCGCTTCACGCGGCCGTCCTCCACGACGTAGAGGCTGTTGCCGAAAACTGCGCGCCTCGGGACAAGCGCCTGCGCGTCCCGCTCGCCGACGACAATACTGACCTCACCCGTCAAGCCGGGGACTAGAAGATCGGTGCGACCCTTCACGTTCACCTCAAGATGAACGATGTAGCGTTGGGTCTCAGCCTCCGCGGTTGGCAAAATTTTAATCGTAGTCGCATCGTAAATGTCGCCCTCGTGACCCAGAAAACGAACGATTGCCTTTTGACCCAGCGTGATGCCGGCGAAGTTCTCCTGGCTGATCTTCGCCTCAACCGCACGGTTGATGGTGATAAGGGTAGCGAGCGAAGTATTTGCTTCGATCAAGGCGCCGGGGTGGACGAAAACGGCCGATACAATGCCGTCAAATTGTGCTTTGATCGTCATCTTTTCGATGATGCGCCGTTTAACTTTCAACTGGTTGTCGTAGCTGTCGATCGTCTGCTGATTACTGATTTTTTCGTTCTCTACGCGCTGTTCGATCGCCTTGTAGGCGCGCCGTTGTTTGTTAATGTCTGATTCTGAAACGCTTCCGAGCTTATACATCCGCTCAAATTGATCGAGAGATTCACGAGCTGTCTGGCGGTCCAACTCGATCAATGAGCCAACCCCTACATGGGCTTTCGCGGCCTTAAATTCGCTCTCGATATGCTCGATGTCGATTTCGAGATCGGCCGTCTCGATTCGGCAAAGAATATCGCCTTTCTTAACCTTTTTTCCCAAGTCTAAGTTAAAATCCTTCTCAAGAACACGGCCCGCCACCTCGCTAAGGAGCGGCTGCTCGTATTCAGCACGAATAACCACGGTGCCCGGCACAGAATTCACGGCCCTACCCTTGGTGGTGATCGCAACCTTCGCGACCGTGCGCGACTTTACGAAGACGAGGGCACCAATGCCCGCGACTACAAGCAAAGCGACCAGGAGTTTTAAACCGAGATGAGACGTGGTAGGTTTATTAGCGGACATAACGGGCAGGAAGTTGGTTGAGAATAGGGTCAGCTCCAACGAGGGAAACTAATTCGCACCACCGCGCCAGGAGATCAATTCGCGCCGCCACCACCGCCGCTTCCTGGCTGTAAAGCTGGGAAGTTGCCGTTGTCACCGCGTCCTCAGTAACGCTGCCGCGCTTGAATTCATCCGAAGCCAATTGCACACTGTAAGCGGCACCAGCTCTTGTGGTTTCGGTCATTTCTAAGGTCTGCGCGGAGAAGCCAATTAACTTAACCGAGCTCTCGACCTGATCCGCTAACTGCACAGCCAGATTCTTCTGTTGGTATTCATAGAGACGTTTATTTTCCAACGCATACCGTTTAGCGCCCTTGGCAGCAAATCCATCGAACAGAGTCCAAGACCCGGATACTCCGTAGGTCGTTGAGAAAGCGGCCTGTTGAGTAACGGACACCGCCGTTACGTTTTGACTGTTATACTGGCTGGCACTGGCAGTCAGGCTGAACTTCGGATACAGACGGGTCTTGGCGACCTTATAATTCAACTCGGCATCCTTAATGCGTAGTGCGTTGATTTGACCTTGGTAAGTGCCCTCAACGCCATCGCGTTGCCAGCGGGCCATAAGCGAGGCAGGCGCTTCGGTCGTTCCTCCCCATACCGGAGCCTCCAAGGGAATGGCCTCTTCATTTACAGCGCTGAGCCCAGCCATTCGAGCCAATTGGCGCTTCGACACGGCATACAATTCGTCTGAACGAGCCATCGCAAGGCGCGCCGCCGCGTAAGCTGCGCGCGGTTGCATCAGCTCAGCAGGGGCCATTGCTCCGCTTTTCAACCGATCCTCATCCAAGGCTAGAAGACGCGCAGTTTGGTTCAGGTTAAAACGTTGATTGCGTAGGGAAACTTTCTGAAAAATTAATCCTAGATACTGACTGCGGATCGTGTTGGCTAAGCCGCGATAGGCCTCAGCATAGTTTTTCTCGGATATCTTGATCGATATGTCCGCGATTTTCACCTGGTTGGTGAGGGCATACCAAGTGAAGAGGGGTTGGCTGAGACTCACGCCGTAATACGGACCGCTCGATTTGTCCTCACTCTTGGTGGCCTCGCCGGGCTTGAAACCTCCTGGTGGCTCCGCCTTGTCAGCAGAAATCCTGTTCCAAGCGTAGGACGCATTGGCGCTCACCTGAGGCAACCGCTGGGAGCTACTAGCGTAACGAGAGGCCTCCGCTTGCGCGATCGAGATCTCATTCTGAACCATCTGCGGCGACTGCTTAAGAGCAGAAATAAGAATGGCTTTAAGATCCGGCAAAGTATCCTCGGGCATTTGCCCATCCATAGTCGCGGTAGGTTGAGCAGACACAGATAAAGTGCAGGCAAACAACAGACTGAAAATACGGGGCCGAAACAGCTTGTCAGATAATATCATGTAAATGGAGCGGTAGTGAGTAAACGGGAAAATCAATGGTTCTCTGCAACCAAAAAGACCCTCTTTTAGCAAAGAGACCGGCAGAATCGTCATTGGAGTCAAAAAATTAATCGAAACAAATAACTTCCTGAGATGTGCTGGATTTCTTGCACCCCTCTTCACAACCATAGATAACATGGCTTGAAAGGATTATGCCGGAAAATCGCTCTCCCCTCGCCCTTGACCCATGGGAAAAAACCCGGACCTTCTATAACCAGGAAGGTCAACGGGGAGTCGCTGCGATACATTATCGGCGACTTCTAGCTCATTACTACCGGCTCTTTATTCCTAACAAAGCTAACGTCTTAGAAATTGGCTGTGGAGACGGTGAACTACTTTCTCAACTTGGCGCAGGGAAGATTACCGGAGTAGACCTTTCCACGACTCAAATCAACCGCGCAAAGGCCCGTCTTCCTTCGGCCTCATTCTACGTTCAAAGCGGCGAAGAGCTAGCCGTGGATGAAACCTTCGACGCAGTAGTTATATCCGATACCCTTAATCAAGCCATAGACGCCCAGCGGTTACTTGAGATGGCCCAAACAGTTTCTACGCCCGAAACTCGACTGATCCTTAATCATCATTCAAATCTCTGGAGCCCGATATTCACCATTGCCCAATGGCTCGGCCTGCGATCCACGCCTCTGAAATCGAACTGGCTCGCAACTTCAGATATCCATAACCTTCTAAACTTGTCCGACTGGGAGGTTATTCGCACCAGCCACCATATTTTGATCCCATTTCATCTCATTGGTATCGGTCCGTTTATAAATCGCACGCTCGCACCATTACTCCCGATTTTTTGCCTAACCGTATTCATTGTTGCTCGAAGCCGGCGGAGAACCCCACCCCGTTTACTCTCTGTCTCAGTGGTTATCCCAGCACGCAACGAGGCTGGAAATATTCCGGCGGCAGTTGCACGCGTTCCGTCGATGGGTTCGTCCACGGAATTGATCTTCGTCGAGGGGCACTCGAAGGATGATACTTGGGCTCAAATCCAAAGGGTAGCCCAGGAAAATCCGCATATCGCAATTAAGACATTACGCCAAAGTGGACGTGGCAAAGGCGACGCCGTTCGCGCTGGTTTCGCCGCCGCGACCGGAGACATCCTGATGATTCTCGATGCAGATCTTACAATGCCTCCGGAAGAACTCCCCAAGTTCTACAACGTCATCGCCTCCGGCCGGGCCGAATTCGCCAACGGTGTCCGTCTGGTCTATCCCATGGATGAGAAGGCCATGCAGTTCTTAAATCTCTGCGCCAACAAAACCTTCGGCCTCATTTTCACCTGGCTATTAGGCCAGCCCGTCAAAGACACCCTCTGTGGAACCAAAGTGCTAACCCGAGCCCGCTACGAAAAAATCGCCGCCAATCGAGCCTATTTCGGCGATTTCGACCCCTTCGGCGACTTCGACCTCCTTTTCGGCGCCGCCAAACTCAATTTGAAGATCGCCGATATTCCCATCCGCTATCGCGAACGCACTTATGGCGAAACTAACATCCAACGCTGGCGCCACGGCTGGCTACTCCTGCGCATGGTGATCTTCGCAGCCCGAAAATTAAAGTTCGTGTGATCCCCGCGCCCCATCCGCCCGAGCAGATTCACCACGGACGCAGCGAAGAGACCGCCCGCCTGTTTCTCCTCGGCGCCGTCGCTACGTGGTTGCTACACCCTTTCGCTACGCACCGCCAAGTCGGCGCAGGGGACGCACTCTGGTATGCAAATATGCTCGCAGATTTTATCCTTCAACTGCGCGCAGGAATATTCCCTGTTTTTGTCGGCCAAACCGACTTTGCCTTTAACGGTGCCGTCTATCCCCTCCGCGTCGCCCCGCTTTACCAGCACCTAGCAGGCTTTCTTGACCTTATTACCGGTCGTCAGCTCAGTTTTTTTACCCTCCAGCATCTCTGCGTCATCGTGATGGGCTACGCCGGCATTTTCACATGTTACTTCAGCCTCTGTAGGATCGCTGAATCCTATCGTTGGAGCGCAGCCGGTTTAGCGATCCTCTATCTTAGCTGTCCCGGTCTCCTCGGGACCATCTACACCCAGGATCAATATATGACGTGGATGACGCTGCCCTTCGTGCCTCTCACCGTCCTCGGCCTCGGCAAAGCCTTCACCGACGACTCTCTCTCCGCCCAAATCATCCTCGCCGCCGCTCTCGCCGCCCTTTGGTTGGCTCACGCGCCCATCGCACTTTGGCTGACACTGATCGCTTGCACGCTTCAGTTCTTCCGCCTCATTGCTCTCCACCGCACCGGCGCAGCTTGGCGACGCGTGGCGATTGGAAGCGGGGTCTTCGTCGTCCTTGCACACTATCCCTTCGTCTCGGTGGCGACTCTACAGATGCAGGGCATCGCGGCCTCGGTCTCCGGAGCCCTCCCGCGTTCGGAATTAATAACGATTCATATTCGCGACGCGTTCCCCGCAGCCCTCTTCCCGCTGAGCGACCACGCACGCAACCTGAGCGACCTCCAACTCGGCTACGGCCTTTGGGTGCTATTAGCGGCCGCAACTATAGGATGGCTGCTCAACCGTCGCTCATGGGCCTTGGGTGGGCTCATCTCCGTCGCCGCCGCCCTTGTCGTTCTGCTCATACCCTTCCCCGGCAATACTTGGCTTTGGGCCCATCTCCCCGAGCAACTCACCCGCATCACGTACTACTGGCCGATGCAGCGATTCTATCTGATCCTCGCGGGATTACTTACCGCTGCCGCGCAAATAGCGCTTTACTCAACCCTCACCCGAACCCCCCGTTTAAAATCGATCACTACGGCGCTACTAATCGCGGCCTGTTGCTGGAGCCTTTGGGAATCTCGTCAATTCGTGTCCGCAGGTCGTGAGCGAACTGCCTCGGAATCGATCACCACCCAAAACCTGCGACCCGAGAACCGTCTGCTAATGAATCACGCCTACGGTCTCTTCTCAAAAAAACCGGCATATTTCTCTAACGGTGTCATGGACGCGCAAGCCGAGAGCCGACTCCTTTCAGCCGAAGGCGGACGCGAACTTCCCACCATGTCGGGTAAAACCGTCCAAGACGGCTGGCTCACCGGTATCCTCGATGCCAACCCCGGCATCCTGAATCTCGCTCCGATACTTCGCCTGGACCCGGGCAATCTCTACGACCTCCGTCTCTCTTTTTCCGGTCACGAGTATCGCGGCATCCTTCAAATCATCGGGCGCAGTTTCTTTCGTGAATACATCCTCCCCTCCTCGGGTGAACTCCTCTCATTCGGGAGCACCCACTCATCCTCTAATCGTCTTCCCCTCTGGTCCAGTGACCCAACCGGCGACTACGTGACCCTGCGCTTCATCCCGACCTCGCACGGCGTTAAACCCATAGCTTTCGCAGAGTTTGGCCGCTACACCCTTAGCCGTGTTGACCCGGCCACCGCCACCATCGCCCTTCATTCATTGATGCCTTATCGCGCTACCGTCCGCAGCCCAACCGCCGCTCGCTTGGAAACCCCGCGTATGGCCATGCCCGGCTACCGCGCCACCCTCGACGGCCAGCCTGTCCCTGTTGAACGCTCAACGGAGGGCCTCGTAACGATCCCCGTGCCCTCAGGCGAACACGCCGTCGATGTCACCTATACCGCACCACTCGTCCTCCGCATATCCTATTGGCTATCCATCGCCGCATGGACCGCCTTTGCCGCAGTCGTCACATGGCTAGGAATACGTTCACTCAGGCGAGCCGATTCTATCTAACCCGAAAATTTCAAAGAACAAAATCTGATCGTCGCCACTAGGGCTCAACGTCCGTTAGCCCTCGCTTTATTTTGATTCCTTTCCGCTAACAATGTTTCGGCCCCACGATCTTGGGTAGTTTGATCAGGTGCGATTGGGTTTGATCTGGTCGGATTCTTATAGTGGTGCGCCCGATCCATAGGTGGCCACATGGTTTCGCCACCTTTTTTCGAGGGCATCGAACTCATCCTTTGAGTTTAGGAACTCAAAAATAGTTGCGGGCACCGGTTTCCTTGCCGCCACGCAACGCGCCAACTTCTCCTGCGCGATCAAATATTGTGCCCGCCGCCATCTGAGTTCGCCCTCCACCGGCGCCTCGATCTCCCGCTTGCGCTTCGCCAGATGCTCTACGTTCGCCCGCTCGTGCAGCTCCTCATCCCGGCAGGCCCGTTCATAGGCGCGATCAGCGCGGCGCAAGTGCGACAGCTCCCGCACCACACCCAGCACCGCTTGGTGCCTCGCCGGTCCTTCGTAAGCGTTCAACTCTGACAGGGGGA
>JANXLP010000492.1 GCA_025355125.1 Opitutaceae bacterium
CTCAGCCGCCGGAACCACGCGGTTGACGAGGCTCCAGCGTGCCGCTGTCTCGGCGTCGAACCGGTCGCCCGTCAGCAGCATCTCCATCCCGATCGCGTATGGCAGCTGCTGCAGGACACGCTGCGTGCCGCCGTTGCCGGCGATCACTCCGCGCTTCACCTCGAGCAGACCGAAGGACGCGTGCAAATTACCGGTCGCGTCGCCAGCCTGCTCGAAGTCGGCACCGGTTTCCACCCCGACCTGACCGGCCGGGAAAACATCTTTCTCAACGGCGCCATTCTCGGGATGAGCCGGCGCGAGATCCACTCGAAGTTCGACGAGATCGTCGCCTTCGCCGAGGTCGAGAAATTCATCGACACCCCCGTGAAGCGCTACTCCAGCGGCATGTATGTCCGCCTCGCCTTCGCCGTCGCCGCGCACCTTGAGCCCGAAATCCTCATCGTTGATGAAGTCCTCGCCGTCGGTGACGCGCAATTCCAGCGCAAGTGCATCGGCAAGATCAAGGATGTCGCCCGCGGCCACGGCCGCACCGTGCTGCTCGTGAGCCACAATATCGGCACCGTCGCCAATCTCTGCAACCGCGTGCTCTGGCTCGAACGCGGCCTCGTGCGCTCCTTCGGTCCCGCCGAGGCCGTCGCCGATTCCTACCTCCGCCAGTTCTCCCCCGAACAGTCCCTCGCGTTCGACACCGCCGGATTGCCGCGCGACCCCCGCCACCTGGGTGGCCTTACGATCAACCGCGTCGAACTCAACCGCGGCGAACCCCTCGTCAACCGCGAGGGCATGACCGCGCGGATTCATTTCGAGACCGCCAAGGCCCTCCACGAGGTGAGCTTCGGCCTCGGCTTCGCCACCGTGGACGGCACGCGCCTGATCACCATGGACAGCGATTTCCACCTGGAGCGGCGCGACCTGCCCTCCGGTTCCTCCGGCTACGTCGAATTGCGGCTGCCTTCGCTCGATCTCGGACCAGGCACCTACTGCCTCGATGTCGGTGTGCGCAGCGGTGAGGCGACCGCGCTGGACTATCTCCCCGCCTTCGGCGTCACCGAAGTCCATGCCCGCGCCGGCGCGCCGGCCGGCTTCGCGCTCCTGGGCGGCGGGGTGCGCGCCGCCGCGACGTGGACCTGGTTCACTTCATGAAAAAATGGTTCCAAAATCAGCGGTGGAAAAACCGCCAGCTGCGCCACCAGTTCAGAATGATGGCGATTCGCCTGGGCCTGGTGACCCGAGGAATGAACACCGGCATGGGTGAATCCGCCTGGTTGCTTCACGGACTCGTGCGCTCACTGAAACCCGAGACCTGCGTGGAAATTGGCTCCGCCCAAGGCTGGTCCACCTGTCACATCGGCCTCGCCTTGCGGGAAAATTTCCAGGGGCAGCTCTACGCCGTCGATCCCCACCTGCCGACGGCTTGGAACGATGTCGGCGCGGTCGATTCGCTGCCTATACTCACCCGCAACCTCCGCCGCTTTGGCTTGGAAAAATGCGTTTCGATCATCCGCGCGACCTCGGAAGAGGCGGCGCGTGACTGGGACCGGCCCATCGATTTTCTCCTGATCGACGGCGATCACTCCTACGAGGGCGTCAAAAAAGATTGGACGCTCTTTTCGCCCCACCTCAGCCCTTTCGGCGTGGCCGTATTTCACGACACCACTTGGGATCTCCACGGGGCCAACCGCCCTGATATGGGCGTCCCCCGTTTCGTCGAGGAACTGCGCCGCGCGGGCCATCCCGTCATCACGATAGATCGCGATTGCGGCCTGAGCATGGTGCAAAAAATTCCCGGCGGAGTTCCCCTTTCAGCCACCTTCTGAACCCTCTCTATATGGATCAGAATCCAAACCTCGTGGTGCGCGCAGCCCGCAATGTTCTCCGCGTCATCGGCCTCGACCGCATCGGTCGCCGCATTTTCCACTCGCTGCAGCCTTCCCGTCGGGAAACACCGCAGGCGCCGAGCGAAACCTCCAAATGCCGGGCCCGCCTCACGCCCTACTGCGTCGGTTACGGTCTCGATCTCGGTTTCGGCGGCGACCCCGTCACCCCCGCCGCGGTCCGGATGGATCTGCCCCGCCCTTACGCCGACTACCTCGGCGACACCCATCCGGTGCAGTTGGGCGGTGATGTCGTGGATCTCCGTTGGTTTCGTGACGGCGTGCTCGACTACGTCTATTCCTCCCACGTCCTCGAAGATTTCGTCGATGTGGAAGCTGTGCTCAAGGAATGGCTCCGCGTGCTCCGTAGAGGCGGCCGCCTCATTATTTATTGCCCCGACGAACAGGTTTACCGGCGCCACTGCGCGGCCACCGGCCAGCCCTACAACCTCCATCACGTCCACGCCGATTTCTCCCTCGCTTTCGTGCAACGCGCCCTGGGCCGACTCGCGCTTACCCGTGAATTGCACGCCGCCCCGTTGGTCGAAATTTACTCGTGGGAGATCGTGGTCGAGAAACTCTGACCGCTTCCACCGGCTCCGTCCTCATGCCCTTTGGCCTGCTTAAAGCCGCCTATCGCCGGCTCTCCTGGCTCCGTCGTGACCGCATCGCGCTTCGTCGCGCCGGTTCGCCCGACTGGGTCGTGTATTTCGGCGGACAAGGTTTTGGCGATGATCTCCTCCTCAGTTCCGTCCTCCATGAACTGCGTCTCCGTCGCTCCGGCCGTCTCGCCGTGATCACCCGCCTCACCCCGATCTTCGATCACTCGCCCGATGTGGATGTCGTGTTGGACAACGACTGGCCCGTGCTCGACGCCCAATTGCGGCGCGGCCGCCCCGGCGTTCACCCCCTTTATTACCGGGGACTCGCCGAGCCCGATATCGATCTCGCCCCGCCCGGCCACATCATCGCGGAGATGTGCCGCCAGATCGGCCTCACGGGCGAAGTCTCCCTGCGCCCACACCTTTTTTTGCAGCCCGATGAGCTAGCCGCCGGCCTGCGCGTCACGACCGACCGGCCGCAGATCGCGATCCTGTGTATGTCGGCGTCCAGCGTAAATGCCGCGCCCAACAAAGTCTGGCCCGGCGAGCGTTACCAAGCGGTGGTGGATCAAAATCACCACCGCTTCGACTTCGTCCAACTGGGCTCTCTTCAGGATACGCCGCTTCGCCACGTCATCGATCTGCGCGGGCAAACCACCGTCCGGGAATCGGCCGCCATTTTGGCCCGTTCCGCCGCGACCGTCTGCTACGTCGGCTTTCTCATGCACCTCGCGCGCGCCGTCGATGCTCGCGCCGTCGTCATCTTCGGCGGCCGGGAACACCCGACCAACTCCGGCTACCCCTGCAACGAAAACCTCTTCACGTCCCTCCCCTGTTCCCCCTGCTGGCGCCGGCAAACCTGCGTGGCCGATCACGCGTGCATGACCGCCATTCGGGCAGACCATGTGACCGTCGCGCTGGATCGTTTGCTTGCCCGTCGCGACACCCCGATGGAAGTGGCCCGCGAAGCCCTCGCCTGATTTCCCTCCCCATGCTCTCTCCCCAAGTTCGTGACCGCCTCAAAAAAAGCATTCCCGGCGTCACCGGCCTGCTCGGCCTCCGCGCCCGCCTCGCGCGCACCGCGCGCATCCGCACCTACCTCACCTCTCACACCGAGCCCGCGCTGCATCTCGGCTGCGGCGGCAACCTCCTGCCCGGCTGGCTCAACACCGATCTGATTCCGGAGCGCTCCCTCGTCGTCCCCCTCGATTGCACCCGACCGCTGCCCTTCGCCACCGGCACGTTCAACCGCGTCTTCTCCGAGCACATGATCGAGCATATTCCTTTTGCCGCCGCCTGTAGCCTTTTCGCCGAGTGTCACCGCGTGCTTCGTCCCGGCGGCTCGATCCGCCTCGCCACGCCGGATCTCGCCAAAATCTGCGGCATGCACTCCGGCCAAACCGAACCCGGCGTCGCCGCCTACCTCGCCTGGTCGCGGCCGCGCTATGCCGTGGGCGGCCCGGGCTCCGCTGCCGCCCACGTGATCAACTCACTCTTTTACCATCACGGTCATCGCTTCCTTTTCGACGCCGAGACCCTTTCCGCCGCCCTCACGCAGGCCGGTTTCCACAACTGCGCCGTGCGCACTCCCGGCCAGAGCAAGCTGCCGGGTATGTCCGGTCTCGAACATCACGGCCACGTCATGGGCCACGCCTTTAACGAACTTGAAACCCTCGTCGTCGAAGCCGTCGCCTGATCCTGACGTGGCGCTTCCGCTCTCCACTCCTCGCGCCAGCGTCGTCGTCTGCACTTACAACCGTGCGGATCGGCTCGCACCCTGCCTCGAAAGTCTCGCCGCCCAGACCGTTACCGCCGGCGAGTTCGAGATCATCGTGGTGGATGACGGTTCCACCGATGACACGCCCTCCATCTGCGCCCGGTTTGCGCATCTCCCCCATCTCCGCGTCATCCGCCAGCCCAACGCCGGCCTCGGCGCCGCGCGCGAACGCGGCTGGCGCGCCGGTTCCGCCCCGGTCGTCGCGTTTCTCGACGACGACGCCGAAGCGCCGCCCGACTGGCTTGCGCTCGCCCTCGCCCGCTTTGCCCTCGGTGCCGCCTCGCCTTCGCCACCTGCCGCGCTCGGCGGTCCCACGCGCGCCCGCTGGGAGGAACCGCGCCCCGCCTGGCTCGACGACTCGCTCGCCCTCTGGCTCACCGTTTGGGCTCCGTTTAACGATTACCGCGAATCCTCCGACGAGCACCTCTTCGTCGGCGCAAATATGTTTTTCCTCCGTTCCGCTTTGGCAAAGGTCGGTGGCTTCTCCGCCGCTCTCGGCCGCCGCGGCACGAACCTCCTCTCGCACGAGGAAAGCGAACTCTGGGCCCGCCTCCACGCCGCCGGCTTCCGCGCTGCCTACGACCCCGCCGTATGGGTTTACCACTACGTGCCCGCCGCGCGCCTCCATCGTGCATGGTTTCGCCGCCGTATCTTTTGGGAAGGGGTGAGCATCACCCGCAGCGGCCGTCCGCGCGGCCAACGCTCTCGCCCCGCCCACGCCCTCGCTGCGGTCTGGAGCGCTTTTTTCTCCCGGCCCGTTCTCGCCCATCTCGCACACCCGGCCCGCTGGGGCCGCTCCCTGGCCTGGCAACTTCATATCGCCTACAAGCTCGGCTGCGCCCGCGAACTCCTCCGCCCCGCGCCCGCCGTCACCGCATGACACTGGAATCTGCGGCCGCCGGACCCACTTTCTTCAGTCCGCGTCTGGCTCTGCCCGGCTACATTTTGGTTCACGACTACCACGCCTGGCCCGGAGCGCGCCTCGCGGCGCAACGTTTTGTCGCCTCCACACCCGGCTGGCTTGTGGTGCCCCTGGCGGACAAATATGATCCCGCTCTTCTCTGCTCAACCAAGGCCGCATGAACTCCGCTCCCTCCCGCCCCCGACTCCTGCGCTGGACCCGCTTTGCCAGCGATCCCAACGGCACCGGTCCGGAAAAACGCAGCGCCCAGATTAAGGAACTCGCCGAGGCCGCCGGCTTCACCCTCGCCGATATAACCCCACCCGCTTCCACGCCCCGCCTGCCCACGCTCCTCACCGGTCTCGGCGCCCGGCTTCGCTACGGAGCTCGCGCCAGCGTGACCCACGCCGGCATCGGCCTGCTCGGCTTCAACACGCTTTTCTACCGCCAGGCCCTCGCCGCCCATCGCGGTGCGCGGGTCCTGCTTTGGGAGACGACCTACGACGACCTCTTGCCCGACATCGCGCGCCGCGCCGGCTACCGCGTGATCGCCCTGCCGCACAACCTCGAGTCCCTCGTCAGCGAGCGGGTCTTTGCCGACGCGACCTACGACCCGATCCCCGATCTCGCCGCCGAGGTGCGCCGACTCCGCCGCGCCGACCGGGTGTTCACCATCTCACGCGAAGAGCGCTGGCTGCTCGAAGCCCGTGGCCTTGAGCCCGCCTATCTGCCCTTCTTTCCCACCGCCGCCCTCGCCGCCGAGTGCGCCCGCATCCGCGCCCGTCGCGAGACGCTCGCCGGCCCCGATGGCCGCGTGCCTGGTCCGCTTCTCCTGCTCGGGAGCGCGTTCAATCCCGCCACCGCCCGCGGAATGAAGCATCAACTCGCCTGGCTGCGCGCCGCCGGTTCGACCGCAGCCGAAGTCGTGGTCGTCGGCCCGCAGAGCGATGTCGTGCTCGCCGACTTCGCCGCGCCCCGCGTGCGTATCCTCGGCAGCGTATCCCGCGAACGTCTCGTCACGTTGCTCGAAACATGTTCCGCGCTGCTCATTCACACCCACGGCGGCGGCGGTGCCGTCACGCGCATTCCCGAGGCCTTGCTTTCAGGCGTGCCCATCATCGCCAATTCCAACGCCGCGCGCGACCAACACGGCACACCCGGCGTGCACAGCTACGAAACCGCCGCCGAGTTCGCCGCCCTCGCCGCCTCGCCGCCGCCCATCCCGCCGGTCCCGTCGCCGCCGCTTTCGGCCTTTCGTTTTTTTCAAGACGCCCTGTCGGCCCTCGTTCCCTGATTCTAAAATTACATCCCATGCGCGATCCCAGCTCCATCAATCCGGGTCTCCCGCCGCGGTGGCGCGACCGCATCCTTGCCCGTTACCGCGCCCTCGGCTGGCGCGGTTTCATCCGTCTCTACGGACTGCTCAAGCCGCCCGCCGGGCGCCGCGAGATCCAGGTGCGCACGCGCTACGGCACCCAGTTTCTGGTTTCCCCCTGGGACTCGGTCGATTCGCATGTGATCGCCGAGGGCTTCTATGAATCCGAAGTGCTGGAGGCCCTCCGTCCCGCGCTCGCCGCACCCGACGCAGTTCTCTGGGTCATCGGCGCCAACTTCGGCCTCCACGCCGTGACGGCAAAAGCCCTTTACCCCCATGCGCGTGTTGTGGCCTTTGAACCCTCGCCCGCCATGGGCGCGCGCTTCATCGACCACTGTTTCCTCAACGACGTGGAGATCGATCTCCACGCCTACGCGCTCTCCGAGCACGCGGGATTTCTCCCCTTCCACGCCAATGCCTCGGGAAACCCCGGCATGTCCACCCTGCACCCGAGCGCCGGCTTCTCCTACGATCACCGGTTCTTCGTGGCGACCAACTCACCCGCCCGCGTCATCACCGAAGGTCTGGCCCCCGCGCCCACCGCCCTGCTCGTGGATGCCGAGGGCGCGGAAGAGGAAATCATGCGCGGCTTCGGCGCGCACCTGGCCGCTCCCACGCTGCGCCACATCGTGTTTGAAGCGCCCAACGAATTCCTCACCCAGCGCGATCCCCTCGCCCTCCACGAGCTCGTCACCGCCGGCGGGTTCACCCTTGAGAAACTCGAGCGCCGCGAAAAAACGGCCCACGCCCTTTCCAATTTTGTCGCCGTGAAACGTTGAGTCTCCCCCGCGCAGATTCCGCTTCGCCCGCACCGGGCTCGCCGGTCGCCCGCGCATCGCGTTGGCCCGAGCTCGACGGCATTCGTTGCCTCGCCGTCTTCGGTGTCATGGCCGTCCACTTCGCTCCGACCACCCTTGCGGGTCC
>JANXLP010000541.1 GCA_025355125.1 Opitutaceae bacterium
TGATGAAGGAGGCTCGGTTCGCGATCCACGGCAGAGACGTCGACCTGCTCCCAGCCGAAATTTCCGTAAGGGAAGCGGGGCAGCTCGTTGAGCATGGAATCGAAGAAGCCCGTGGGATCGTCATCGAGAGGGGACGTGGTAGTGGACATAATCAGAGTAGGTTGAGGTTTGGTGACAGCACGGAGTTAGGATGCCGCATCGGAGTGATCAGGCGGTTGTGCGGTGCTACCGGCGGCGGCCCGTTGTTTTTGCCGCTGGGTGATTGCAGCATTAATCAAGTCGAGATTCGCGGCGGGTTCCTGGGTTACGGGCCTGTCGATGCCGGATGCTCCCGCCGGGTGGACCTGAATCTTTGCTTGGCGAAATGCCGCCTCGGTTCGAAGGGTGATCTGACAAGGCGTCACCAAGATATCGCCATTCAAGACGATGAGCCAGGCGTCGTCGTCGATCGCGACGGTTTCATCGACGAAGACGACGATGAGCCCGTTCGGGAGGCGGAGCTTGATGGTGAGCGGTTTCAGCCGAGCTGTGACGAATTCGGATCCCGCCACCAGGCAGGTCTGAAGCGCTGCGGCGCCGACGCCGGAAATTTCGTTTACAGTAGTGGTCGTGGGATTCTGGAGAAATTCCGCGAGTTGTTTACCAGCGGAAATAAAAAGGACCGGTTGAGCCGGTCCTTGAGTGATGAGATGGTCGCCGTTTTTATTAACGACGATCCGGGGAGAATGCGTTTCGTGCATGCGAGATATAGAGGTGGAGATGGGCCCGATTTTGTTCAGGCCAGTAGAGTTGAGGCGCCGCTGTGCGGGCCCCATGAATGAAAAAGGACCGGCAAAGCCGGTCCTTTGGGAAGCATGGAGAAAAAGGTAGAGAGTCTAGGCTGGCATGGGGATTGGGGTTCGAGTTGGCGCTTCCGAAAGATTCAAAAGGCTCAGAAGCCGAAAACAATCAGCGGGTCGCCGGGGCCAAAGGTCGCGGCGAATTGCGTTTGGGATCGAACTCCTAGCGCCAAACCCAAACTTGAAAGCTTACTTCGGTTTGCCGGGTAGCCATGTTGCTGAGGCTGCGGCCAAACTTCGTAAGGTCGGATGCCGATGACTCCGTCCGGAATTTAGTTTTCACCTAGGGTCGATGCCATTTTCTCGACCAGAGCGCTCGCGATTGTGCTAGGTCACCGACCACATCACCGGTCTAATGGGTCTGGTCCGAAAACTTCACAACCGTCCCCGCGACTGTGCTTCGCGATCTTTGCGGAAGTATCGATGATCCAATGGTCAGGTATATCCGAACGTTCGTCGCAACCGGGAACGAGAACGACCGTGATGGGATCAGTCTGTGGCCACGAGCATGAGAATTTGCGAGGGGCGTGAATATGACCGCAGAGGAGAAGTCGGGGAGGATGCCCGTGGATTGAATGCCATATCTCGGGGTCGCCGTTATCGTGGCCGTGCGTATCTCCGGCGCACGCGCAGCCTGACGGCGGGGCGTGGGTGACAACAATGTCGGCGCGACAGTCCTCCGGAGGAGTTTGTAGCCATCCGTTTACCGCGATGGTGAGGCCTCCAAATTCAATTGTTTCTCCATCCACGCCGATTATATTTCCACGAAGCTGGAGGTTTTTTAGCCATCCTGCTTCCGCCATTACGTCGAACGGCCCCCGCTGTGCGCCAACCCAGAAGTCGTGGTTTCCACTACAAACGATGGTGGGAGTTGGAAGCCCCAAGAGCCACTTTGTGACGGCTCGGGCCTGGTCGTGCATGCCAGAGTTCGAAAAAGCATTTTGAAGATCGCCCGCTATGACTAAGAGATCGAAGGCGGAGCAATTGGATGCGATCCAGTCGAACCATCCGTGATCGAGATGGAGGTCAGCGACGTGGAGGATTTTCATATCTGGAACTTCCATAAAACCACTCATCCGGATGGCTACTTGCGCTCGGAAGCGCGCGGGCGGTTTTTTCCTTCATCGGTTGTGAAATTAAAGGATGACGACTACGGGCTTGTTGACGGGTCGGTAGGCCTCGTTGCAAATAGCCGCGTTCACCATGCGGGTTTTCCCGAGTTGGGTCGTGCCATACGACGCGTGAATATGGCCGCAGACATGAAGGCGCGGGCGAACTTCTTCGAGGCGCTTTAGAAGATCTGCGCAGCCCTGAGGATTGCAGTGAACGTTTTGATCCAAGACTCCCCAAGCCGGTCCGTGGGTAATCAGAATGTCGGTTCCCGTAGGGACGAGACGCCAGTGTTTACGGATGGGCTTTCCCCGGTCTCGGTTAAATGCCCAGTCGTGGAACGTGGGCGTTACGGGAGAGCCCCAGATTTTCAAGCCCTCGATTTCGCATCCGCTATCTTGGAGGTAGGTTATTCTGTTTGGGACCAAGGCGGAGGCGAATTCCTGTTCGCGTTCGAAAAGCCAATCGTGATTTCCTGCGATGAATATTTTGTGTGGATGGGGCAGGCTGGAAAACCACGAAAGGAAGTCGCTCACCTCTCCTGGATAGCCCTGTTCGGAAACGTCCCCCGCATGGATCAACACATCACCCTCAGGGATTTTTAGACCCACGTGAAAACTGTGGGTGTCGGAAATACAGACGATCTTCATTCGATAGGATCATACGGGCTGCTTCATCATCCGGCTTTTTTGACCCGGCATTTCACACTGACTTCAATGTCGCTGAGCGGTCTTCGCCACGACGCTGCCTTGTAGGTTGTGGGCTTGGCGGCTGCCGTCGCGGCGAGGACGTCGTCGAGGTAGGCTTTGAGGAGTAGTGCCGACTGTTCGGGTGGTAGGGAACCGCAGAGCCGACCGACAAATTCAGGCGTCGCAGCGTTCGTCTTCTTGAGCACACGGTTGAGCTGGGCCGGTTCAACTCCGGCATGCTGTGCTAGCGCCAGTTGGGTCCCATTAAATGGCGGATCGTTCAGCACCCGTTTGAATTCTTTGTGGAATTTATTCACGTAGTGAATATGGAGCATATAATTGACGAACGTCAATAAAAACATTGACGGGCGTCAATGGATGTCGATGGGTCGGGAGGCCGCAGGTGTTCCCTGAGACAAACCGAAACTACCATGAGCATTACATCCAACACCCGTAGCCTATCCTCCAATTCCCTGGCGCAAGCCGTGCAGGGCCTAAAACCAGACCAGATCCTGACCCGCAAGGTGAAGTCTCCGCCGAAAATCGATTTCAATGAGACTAGCACCTTCGAGCTTGGGTGCCGTTTTCACGACCTGCTTAAGCGTATCGGCGATCATGATCCTTTGAACAAACAGGAGAAGACGATGCTTCCGTGGCTCAATGCCGTGCGTTCGGAATTGCGGAGCCTCGGAGTGACGTTCCTCGAACCTGAGGTCGAGCTGAGTGCCGCCTCCGGTCTACCGGCCGGTCGGGTGGATCTCCTGATGCATGGCGGTCCATGCGACCTGGGAGTGGCCGAAGTGAAGGTCGTATCCACGCTTCCTGATGCGCCGAGCGCGGCCTCCGTCGTTCAACTTGCGGGGTATGCTGAACTCGTGGTCGCCGGACTCGATCAACCACGGGTCTGGTGTGCGGTGATCCTCGTTTCCTTTAGGGAGTCGAAAGTGCGTTGTTACGTGCACAGAGGGACGTCGTTCATGCGCCGTCGCGTTCGCCCTCTCTTAGCTGCTTAGGCACGTTGTCGATGGCCGACCTCGATAAGCAATTTGATGATGCGAAGGTTCGCGCCCGAGCTTTCATCGCGGCGCACAATTCACAACTGCCGACAGACTTCTGCCCGGCCTGTGGTGACGAAGGCCATCTGCCGGG
>JANXLP010000552.1 GCA_025355125.1 Opitutaceae bacterium
CGAACGCATCTACGCCGAGGCCCTCACCCTCGACCGCCCCCTGCGCCTGCACCTCACCCTCATCCACGCCGAGGTCGAGGGCGATACGTTCATGCCCGAGTGGCGCCACCTGCCCTTGCGAGAACTCTCCCGCCGCGAAAGCCACGACGAAAACTTCCGCTACACGTTCTTCGAGCTGGAAAAGTAGGGCGCGGTCTCCGACCCGCCCTGAAAACTGCGCTCCCACTCCCCTTCCTAGCAGGCCTCACTCAAAGCCCTTCCGGCCGGACGACGGACCTCACCGTCCGTTCTCTACGCACGTTCGGATCGGAGACCGCGAGCTACTTACCACCCAGCCCCGCGTGCGCCCGCGCCACCTCGACGTATTTCTCCGCCCACGCGCGCAAACCACTCTGCTCCGCCTCGGTCAACGCTCGCACGACCTTCGCCGGCGAACCGTAAACCATCGAGCCCGGCGGACACGTGAAACGCTGCGGCACGAGCGAGTTTGCGCCCACGATACTGCGCGCCCCAATCCGCGCACCGTCGAGCACCGTCGCCCCCATCCCAATCAGGCACTCATCTTCGATCGTGCAGGCATGAATGATGGCCGCGTGCCCGATCGTGCACCACGCGCCGATGTCGGCACCGTGCGCGTCGGCCAGATGGATAACTGCGTTGTCCTGAATGTTGGAGCCCTCGCCCACGCGGATCTCCTGAATATCACCACGCAACACCGCGCCGTAAAAAACACTGCTCGATTTCCCCAACACGACATCGCCCACGATCGTGGCGTTGGCCGCCACGAAGAGCGCCCGCGTCGTGTCCGGTGCTTGGCCCAAGTGCCGGGCGAGACGAAATTGGATGCTATCAGCTGTGTTCATTTTTCCTTTGAATAGGGAACCCCGATGGCCTTCGGCGCAACCGCCTTGCCGACAAACCCGGCGAGCAGCAGCACCGTGAGGGCATACGGCAGCGCGAGAATAAACTGCACGGGAATCACCCCGACACCCGGCAGGGCAACCCCTTGCAGCCGCGTCGCCAGCGCATCGGTAAAGGCAAACAGCAGGCACGCGCAGAGCGTCGGCACTGGCTTCCATTTTCCAAAAATCAGCGCCGCGAGCGCGAGGTAGCCCTTGCCCGCCGTCATGTCGCGCACGAAGCCGGAGCTCGCCGCCGTCGAGAGATACGTGCCCGCCACGCCGCACAACACGCCCGAGATGATCACCGCTTGATAGCGCAGGCCGTTCACCGAAATACCCGCCGTATCGACCGCGTGCGGATTCTCGCCCACCGCGCGCAATCGCAGCCCGAACCGCGTCCGATAGAACACCCACGCACTCAGCGGCACCAGCGCCGCCGCAAAATAGACAATGAGGTTCTGCCCGCTGAGCAGCTCCGAGTAGATCAATCCGGGAAACGGCACCTCGCGCGCCGCTTGCGCCCAGGGCAGGACCACGCCCGTGAAACGCTGCCCCGCGCCATCCAGCTGCGGCGTCTGGCCCCCAAGACTGAACCACGCAAGGCCGAGCGTCGGCCCCAGTCCCGCGACCATGATCGTGACCGCCATGCCCGCCACGACCTGATTGCCGCGATGCGTGATGCACGCGTAGCCGATGAGCAGCGCGAGAAACACCGCCGTCACCATACCCGCGCCCAGCCCCAGCCACGCTGAGCCCGTCGTCGCTGAAACCGCCGCGGCCGCGAACGCGGCACCCAGCATTTTCCCTTCGAGTCCAAGATCGATCACCCCCGAGCGCTCCGAAAACAAGCCGGCAATCGCCGCCAACAACAGCGGCGTCGCCACCCGAATAGTGGCCGCGAGCAAGAGAACGATGAGCGTATAGGTCTCCATATTACTCGCCGTCTTTCTTGCCCGAAAAACGTGCGAACAACGCCGTCAGCGGCGTCTTGAAAACATTCTCCATCGCGCCACAAAGCAGAATCACGAGCCCCTGAATCACCACCACCATGTCGCGATTGACCTTGGGCATGTCGAACGAGAGCTGCGAGCCACCCTGATAGAGCGCGCCAAACAACACCGACGCCACGATGATACCCACCGGATGATTGCGGCCCATCAGCGCCACCGCGATGCCCACGAATCCCGCGCCGCTCGGGAAATCCATCAGGATGCGGTGCTGCGAGCCCATAAGTTCATTCAACCCCAAGCATCCCGCCAACCCGCCCGAAAGCAGCATCGCCCCGATGATGATCCGCGGCGGGGCGATACCGGCATACACGGCGGCCGCGGCGTTTTCGCCCGCAACGCGCAACGCGAAACCCCAGCGCGTGCGCCAGATGAAGAGCCACACCAACACCGACGCCACCAGCGCCAGCCCGAACGCGAGGTTGAGCGGCGTCGCGACAAACGTGATTCCCAATTTGGCGAGCAGCTCGTGCGCCGCCGGCATCACCGCACTCGCGGAAAATTCCCGCGTCTCCGGCGACTGCTGGCCCGGCTTGATCAGCACGTTGACGAGCAGGTAGGTCATCAGCGCCGCCGCGATGAAGTTAAACATGATCGTCGTGATGACGATGTGGCTGCCGCGCTTCGCCTGCAGATACGCCGGGATAAACGCCCACGCCGCGCCGAACACCGCTCCCGCCAACACCGCCAGCGGCAACACCGCCCAGAACGGCCAGGCGCCCAACCAGAGACACACCAGCCCGGTCCCGAGTCCGCCGACGTAGGCCTGCCCCTCAGCACCGATATTGAAAAGCCCCGCATGATACGCCACCGCCACGGCCAGGCCAGTGAAGATGAAATTCGTCGAGTAGTAGAGCGTGTAGCCGATGCCTTCCTGCGTGCCCAGCGCGCCCGAAGCCATGAGCTTGAACGCCGCCACCGGACTCTCCCCGAGGATCTTGATGATCACGCCCGAGAGCAGCAGCGCCACGACCAGATTGATGAGTGGCAAGAGCCCCAGCTCGGCCCAACGCGGCAGCTTCGCCCGCGCGCTCATGTCGCCCCCTCCGCGCGCACACCCGCCATCATGAGGCCGATCTTTTCCTCGTTCGCGTCGGCCCGCGCTAACTCGCCGATGATCTCGCCGCCATTCATCACCAAAATGCGATCCGCGAGACCGAGGATTTCATCCAGCTCCACCGAGACAATCAGCAGTGCCTTGCCTGCATCGCGTAGCGCGATGAGCCGCTTGTGAATGAACTCGATCGCCCCGATATCCACGCCGCGCGTGGGCTGGCCGATGAGCAACACCTTGGGATCAGCATCAATCTCGCGCGCGAGCACGAGCTTCTGCTGGTTGCCGCCCGAGAACGCTGAAATGCGCAATTTCGGATTCGGCGGACGCACGTCGAACGTCGCCATCTTCTTCTCGCACTCCGCGAGGATCGCCGGCCCATCCATCAACAGGCCGCGATTATAAGCCGCGCCATCGTGGTAGCCGAGCATCGCGTTGGCCTGCGCCGAAAAACTCGCAACCACGCCCATGCGTAAGCGGTCTTCCGGCACATGCGCCAGCCCCAGTTTGCGCCGCGCCCGCGGGTCGATTTTTTCCCGCACCAGATCACGTCCGCCGAGCCGGATCTCGCCTCGGCTCGGCGTGCAAATTCCCGCCAGCGCTTCGAGCAACTCCGACTGGCCGTTGCCCGCCACGCCGGCGATGCCGACGATTTCGCCGGCGTGCAGCTCGAAGCTCACGCCTTTCACGCGCGGCACATCCAGCCGGTCGCGCACTTCCAAATCTTTCACTGTGAGCAGCGCCTCGCCCGGATGCGCCGGACCTTTGTCCACTTGGAGCAGCACCGCACGTCCCACCATTTTCTCGGCAAGGCCGCGCGGCGAAGTCTCCTTCGTCACGACTTCGGCGACGACCGCACCCTGACGCATCACCGTCACGCGGTCCGTGATCGCCATGATTTCCCGGAGCTTGTGCGTAACTAAAATGACCGCCTTCCCCTGCTCGCGCAGCCGGCCGAGCATCTTGAAAAGTTGGTCCGCCTCCTGCGGGGTGAGCACCGCCGTGGGCTCATCCAAAATCAAAATCTCAGCGCGCCGGTAGAGCGCCTTCAGGATTTCGACGCGCTGCTGCAAGCCCACCGGCAACTCCGACACCACCGCGTCGAGCGGCACGTCGAGGCCATAGTCGCGCGCGAGTTTTTCCAAATCGGCACGTGCCGCCACGAGCCCGCCTGCAAGCAGCGCCCCGCCCTCCACGCCGAGCACCACGTTTTCCAGCACCGTGAAATTCTCCACGAGCATGAAGTGCTGATGCACCATGCCTATGCCCGCCGCTATGGCGTCCTGCGGGGAACCGATCTCGACCACGCGGCCTTTCACCCGGATCTCGCCCGAGTCGGCGCGATGAAACCCGTAGATGATATTCATCAACGTGGATTTGCCCGCGCCGTTCTCGCCGACGAGCCCGTGAATGCTGCCCGAAGCAACCGCGAAGGAGATCGCGCGGTTCGCATGCACCGCGCCGAAGCGCTTATCGATCGCGCACAGCTCGAGCATGGGAGCGCGGGTGGCCCGCCCGCTTTCGTTCTGCATTGCGTGCGGGCC
>JANXLP010000560.1 GCA_025355125.1 Opitutaceae bacterium
GAATTTTTCCGTGTATTCCGTGTGTTCCGTGGGCCCCTCTCCGTTCTCCGTCCCTCCGTCTTTCGTGCCTTTCGTGTGTTTCGTGGGCAGCCCTCCCGCCATCCGCCGCCCGCTTTCATCCTTCCGCCCCGCCCCGTTTGCGTCCTCTCTGCTGTCCGCATCCTCCGCGCCCCTGTGTTTAAATTTTCCTCCACCCTCCACCGCGCCCTCCCGGCCGCCTTCGCCTTCTGTCTCTTCGCCTTCATCCTCGGCGTGCGCTGGGCTGTCTTTGACCGTTTCGGCATGACCCTTCCTGAATGGGACCAGTGGGACGCCGAGGGCCTCATGCTTTTGGCGCCGTGGTATGCCAACGATCATTTCCTCCAAGCCCTCTTCAGTCCGCATAACGAGCACCGCGTCGTCCTCACCAAACTCCTCAACCTCGGCCTCACCCTCGCCAACGGCCAATGGGACCAAAAACTCGAAGCCACCTTCAACGCCCTCTTCCCCGCCACCATCGCCGTCTCGTTTTTCTTCCTCGCCCGTCGCCACCTCAACCGCCGCTGGCTCGCTCCTCTTACCGTTTTCCTCGGCATCATCTTCGCCTTCCCCTTCGCCTGGCAAAACGTCCTCGGCGGTTTTCATTCGCAGCAGTTCTTCCTCGTCGGTCTGGCCCTCGTCACCATCGCGCTCCTGCCATTTAACGCGCCTTTTTCCCCACGCTGGTGGCTCGGCACCGCCGCCGCCTTTCTCGGCCTCTTCAGCATGGCGTCGGGCCTGTTCGGCGCCGTCGTCGTGATCGGTCTGCTGGGTGTGCAATATTTTCGCCGCGAGCGCACCCTCGCCTCCGCCATCCCCACCCTGGCCGTCTGTGCCGCCATTTCCGCCATCGGTTGGTTCACACGCCATGAGTTCCCCCCACACGCCGTCCTCAAGGCCCAAAACCTCCACGACTTCGCCTTCACGATTATCCGCAGCCTCCAATGGCCCGCTCCCACCAGCACGTGGTTCGCGCTGATCCTGTGGCTTCCATGGACATGGCTCGTGGCTCGCGTCGTCTTCTCTCCGCGTCCCCTCACCGCCCCGTCACGCGCCTTCGGCTATTTCATCCTCGGCCTCGGTGTTTGGGTTTGGCTGCAACTCGTGGCCACCGCCTACGCTCGCGGCGCGGGTGGCCCACCGCCGGCCTCACGCTACATCGACACCCTCGTCTTCGGTCTCGTGGCCAACGCTCTCGCCCTCGTCTGGCTGAGCCCACGCGATCTGCTTCCTCGCACCGCCCAACGCTTCCTCGCAGTCGCTGCGCTCGCTTGGCTAGTCGTTTTCTCGTGGGGAGCCCACCGCGAGCTGCGTCAGGTCATCTACGGCGATCTGCCGCCCACCAAAATCTACCACGACTACTCCGAGATCAACGTCCGTAACTATATCTACACCGGAGACACTTCCTTTCTCGATCACGACGACATTCCCTACCCAGGCGCCGCGTCCTTTCGCCAACGCATCGACATCCCGTCTCTGCGCGCCGTCCTCCCGGTCACTGTGCGTGCGCCCCTGCCGCTCTCTCCCGCCCGCGCCACATTCGTCGTATCGCCAATCAAACGACTCACCCCTGCGGCACCCGGGCTCCCGCCCACCGCTCTCACCCTGGTGAATCGCATCACCTGGGGTTCATTCACACCCGGTGACCTGGTCACTCCCCGCGAATTTATCAGCGCCCCCCTCACGTCGCCACTCGGTGGTTTCTTAAAATTCGAGACCGCTGGCGCACTCGGCGAACCCGGCGTCGTGCTCGAACTCCGTAGTGCGACCACCGGACTCGCCCTCACTACCATCCTTCCCGACCGGACCCCGGGTAACACCTGGCGCGCCGCCTACGTGCCCGCACCGTCCACCCCGTTCGTGATCTACGCGCGCACCCCCGACGCCGCCCGCTGGCTCGCATTTTCCGAACCCGTGGAAATGGGCACCGGTTCCTACTGGGCCTGGCAACTTTCGAAAAACGGCCAGCTCATCGCCACCGGCGCACTCGCCGCCGCCACGTTCCTCGCCGCCCTCGCGTTCTGGTCGCGCCCGCGCACCGCTGACGCCGCGCGTTGACTCACGCCACCTGCGGCACCCGCGTCGCCATGCTTTGGTCGAGCCGCTCCACCGCGCGCTGATACCACGCGAGATCGATCGCGTTCAACCCGAGGATGTGCTCATAGTCTCCACTCGCGAGCTCGTAACTGTCGGTCTTGCGCTCGGGATTTGTATTCACCCTCGGCGCCGACAACGAGGCCGGCCAGCCGAACTCGTCGGCAAAAATATTCAGCGAATCCTCGAACCGCTCCGCCACGCCGACAAAGGCAAATTCCTCGATGGCTTTGCCCGCGAGATAGCGCGTCGCGCAGTTTCGCATCCAGTCCAGCTCCGCAAACTCCCGCAGCCGGAGTCCCTGCTCGTGCAGCGCCCGGCAACAATCGTCGCGCATGTCCGGACCGCGCAGAAAATGATGGTAGTTGGAAACCACGCGGTCCACCGGATGCCGCACCCACGTGATGAGCTGGCGCGCCGCCGCAGTCTCGAGACCGTCAAAAGCGTCCGCAAAAAAATGCCCGTGGATGCACGCCGCCTGCGCCGGCACCAACTCGGCCCGGAACTGCTCGCGACAGAACACTGTCCCGTAGTTCAACCACAACGCCTCGCCATAAAGCTCCGCCAGCACATGGCGAAAACTCGTCCCAGCACACTTCGGCACATGAACGCTGATGATCATGACAACCTGGGACGCAGGAAATATTCCACCGTTACACGCAAGTTGTTAATAAAACGTAATTAATGGAGCCCGGTCACTCGTCCCGTCGGGTCGTCGGGAAATGTCCGTTGCGCCCGGCCGCCCCGCTTCTTTCCCGCCACGTTTGCCTCGCGTCGCTGGCACCCCGGCTGCTCTTCTACCGCATGGCTCTCACGCGTTTCTCCGTCGCCCCGCTCCACACCCTCACTCGCACCCTCGCCGCCGTCGCGATGGGCCGCGAACTGCCCGATCTCGTCCTGACCGGCGCCCGCCTCCTCTCCACCTACACCGAGCGTATCCACGCCGACCGCGAGATCTGGATCAAGTCCGGCCGCATCGCCGCCGTGAAACCCGCCGGCACCGCCAAACAGCTTTTCCCAAAGCTCCCCCGCACAAAATTCTTCGACGCCGCCGGCGGCATCCTCGCGCCCGGCCTCGTCGATCCGCACGTCCACATCGAGAGCTCGATGATGACCGCCTGCGCCTACGCCGAGGGCGCCCTCCTCAACGGCACCACCACCATCTTCTGCGACAGCCACGAAATCGGCAACGTCTGCGATTCCGCCGGCATCGAGTGGATGCTGGCCGACGCCCGCCAAGCCCCGCTCTCGATCTTCCTGACCGTCCCGTCCACCGTCCCCGCCACCTCCCCCCAATTCGAAACCGCCGGCGGCGACCTTACCGCCGCCAAAATCGGCCGTCTCTTCGACCGTTACCCTGAAGCCGTCGCCCTCGGCGAGAAAATGGACTTCGTTCAAGTCGCCATGGGCGACCCCCGCAGCCACGCCATCATGGCCGCCGCCCTCAAACGCGGCCGCCCCATCTGCGGCCACATCTACGGCCGTGAATTCGTTACCGCCGGCGCCGCCTCCGGCATCACCGACACCCACGAAGCCATCGACCGCGAGATCGGCGACGACTTCCTCGAGGCCGGCGTCTGGGTTTTCCTCCGCGGCGGCCCGCCCACCACCCCGTGGCATTCCCTCCCCCACGCCATCAAGGCCGTCACCGAACTCGGGGCCAACCCCAAGCGCGTCTGCGTCTGCACCGATGACCGCGACGCCGACGATCTCTTCCTCTTCGGCATGGACTGGGTCACCCGCCAGGCCGTCGTCGCCGGCCTCGCGCCGACCACCGCCTGGAGCATGGGCTCCCTCCACCCCGCCACGCGCTACGCGATGGATGGCGAGATCGGTGGCCTCGCCCCCGCCCGCCGAGCCGACATCGTCCTCCTCAACGACGCCCTCGAGCCCCAATGCACCTGGTATGGCGGCGAACTCGTCGTCAAAAACCGCAAGATCACGCCGCTCCTCGACCGCGCCCTCTCCACCCGCTACCGCTACCCGCGCGCCGCTTATCAAACCGTAAAACTCCCCGCCAAAAAACTCACGCTCACGCCCGCGCTCCCGACGACGCCCGTCACCGCCAACGTCATCCGCACCGCCCTCCCCGGCATCATTCTCTTCCACGAGAAAGTCGCCCTCGCCCCCAAGCCCGGCGAGACGTGGGCCGATCTCTTCACCCAACACCGCCTCTGCTTCGTCACCATCGTCGAGCGCCATGGTAAATCCGGCGCCGTCGCCCACGGTCTCCTCCAAGATTTCAACCTCCTCGCTGGTGCCGTCGCCAGCTCCGTCGGCCACGACGCCCACAACATCATCCTCGCCGGCACCAACGAAGCCGACCTCCAACTCGCCCTCGCCACCGTTAAAAAACTCCGCGGCGGCGTCTGCGTCGTCCGCGATGGCAAGATCATCGCCCAAGTCGCCCTCCCCGTCGCCGGGCTCATCTCGGATCTCCGCGCCACCGCCGTCGCGAAAGAAACCACCAAGCTCAAAAAAGCCTGGGTCGCCGCCGGCTGCACCCTCCCCTACATGGGTTTCAATTTGATCCCACTCTCCGTGATTCCGGAAATACGCATCACCGACCGCGGCCTCGTCACCGTCCCCGGAATGCAACAGCTCCCGCTGTTCTCCTAAACCGCGCAGCGCTCCGAGGTGAGCCAGCCCCGGAGGTGGGCCGTGCGCTCCGCCGCGCGGCCTGTCAGTCTTTCCACCCCGCCGCAGCCCCTCGCCCGCAGGCCCGCGCGCGCCCTGCACATCGCACCCGCGCCCGACCCCGCGCCGCCCAAGCTCCAAAAATAACTCTTGGCGTCATGGCACATGCCGTGCTCATCTGAAGGAGCCTACGCATGAACCAAACCATGAAGAAAACACCCATCCACGCCCTGCTCGCTACCCTCGCGATCATCGGCCTCGCCACCGCATCCCTCCACGCCCAGACCGCCGCCGCCGGCGAGACGGTCAAGATGGACAAATTTGAGGTAAATTCCGTGCCGATCGAGCAGCAGATCCTGCCCACCTCGCGCCCGTTTAACTCCGTGTTCGGCACCGACGACAACATCATCGATGTCCCGCGCAACGTCACCATCATCTCGCGCCAGCAGCTCACCGATATCTCCATCACCGACGTGCTGGATTTCTCCAAGCTCACCTCCAGCGCCTTCACCACCACCAACTTCGGCGCTCCCTCCAACGTGAGCATCCGCGGCCAGTCCGCCGACACCTTCGTCAACGGCGTCCGCGCCCGCATCACGTCGAACGGCAACGGCCTCCCCGTTGACTTCAACTCCGTCGAGTCCGTCAACATCGTCAAAGGCCCCGCCACCGCCGTCCAAGGCACCTCCATGTATGTCGGCGGCTTCATCGACCTCGTGACCAAGCGTCCCTACTTCGACGCCACCAAGGGCTCCGTCAGCCTTACGATCGGTTCCTACGACACGAAACGCTGGACCCTCGACGTCGGCGGCCCGATTTCCAAGGAACTCGCCTACCGCTTCAGCTATTCCGGCGAAAACTCCTCCGGCTACTACACCGACGGCCACAAGCGCACCAACTCCTTCTACGGCGCCGCCACCTGGCGCCCCACCCCGACCTACGAACTGTTCATCAACAGCCAGTGGTTCTCCGCGAACTATACGGAAAACTGGGGCATCAACCGCGTCACCCAAGACCTCATCAACAACGGTCGCTACGTCACCGGCATCAACATTAACAACGGTGCCGGCGCCACGCCCTCCGATGCGCAGAACTCCAAATACGTTCTCGGCAACTCGCCCAACGCCTTCTTCCCCGGCCAACCCGGCAACGTCATCGCTTACGGCCCCACGGTTAAGATCAACCGCCACGTCCGCCTCCTGAAACCCGGCAATCAGTCCGAGGGCGACGAGTATAACTTCCAGGCGATCCAAACCGTTAAGATTAACCCGGACTTTAATCTGAAAAACACGAGCTACTGGAGCTACACCAAGCGCAACACGCTCTCGAGCTACTACTACTCCGAAGTCATCGACCCATCCTGGTTCGCCGAAAACCGCACCGAGCTCATCTTCACGCAGAAAAACTTCACCGTGAACGCCGGCCTCGACCTCCGCTACCAGAAGACCAAAGCCTACGACGACTACTTCTTTGAGCCCGCCAATGTTTGGGACCTCACCAAGGATCACTCCGCCATCGACGTTTATAATTCCGATGCCTTCAAGAACGGCGGCAACGGCTTCCCCGTCCCCGGCTATCCTAGCCGCTACGCTCAGCCCGGCCTCTTCAACGGCGACACCAACGACAGCCACGCCACCACCTTCGGCCCCTTCGCCCAAGGCACCTACAAGTTTAACGACCAGTTCAGCGCCGTCGCCGGCCTCCGCTACGACTCCATGAAAGCCACCGTCCGCGAGCCGCTGCTCCCGCCCTACAAAAAGGCCGACATCAGCGTCTCTATTCCCGGCTATAACGGCAGCCTCATCTACAAGGCGACGTCGAACTCCTCGGTCTATTTCACGTATAACTACAGCGAGAATACCTCCGGTGCCGTCGGTAACGGCGGTGGTATCACCGGCTGGAACGCGGCCGGCACCGGCCTCGATAAAGAGAGCTTCACCCAGCCCAGCGAACTCTACGAACTCGGCACGAAGTATTCGCTCATGCAGAACAAGGTGTTCCTCAACTTCGCGGTCTATGACCAGAAGCGCACCGCCAAGAGCACCAGCAGCACCCTCATCCAGCAGTATAAATACAAGGGCTTCGAAGCCGAGCTGAACTACCAGCCCAACAAGCACCTTTACGGCACGATCTCCTACTCCTTCATCGACGCGAAATCGTCCGCTCCCTTCCAGTCCGACGGCGGCGTGCTGCCCCTTCCCGGCCAGACCGCCGTTTACAAAGAGAGTCGCGTCTCCGGCCTGCCAAAGCACCTCTTCAACGGCCTCATCTCCTACTCGTTCAACAACGGTTTCGGCGTCAGCGCCAACACCGTCGTGACGGGCAAGATGAACAACAACTTCGCCGGCACGCTTGTCATCCCGATGCAATATACGATCGACGTGGCCGCTTCTTACAAATGGAAACAGTGGGATTTCCGCGCCAGCGTGCTCAACGCCACCGACGAGAAGAACTGGTCGCCGCCCAACGCCGTTTACGGCAACGCCTCCATCCTCGCCCTCCCCGGCACGCAGCTTCAAGTCACTGCGAAATATAGCTTCTAAGAACGTCGCCCCGGCGATTTCTTAGGAAAAATCCAGCCGCTCCCCCACCGGAGCGGCTTTTTCGTATCCGAAAAAATTCCCTCCACCACTCCAAGTGGCATGGGCATCTTGCCCATGTTCCCCCCCCACTCGCCTACACCCACCGCCGCTCTGGCCCATACCCTGCTTTCCCTCCGCCATGTCCGAACCCCTGCCCCCTTCCGAAAAATCGCCCGCCCTCGTTTACGGCCTTGAAGACCGCGTGCCCCTCGTCCCCGCGATCTTGGTCAGCTTCCAGCAAGTCTCCGCCATGGTCGTCGGCACCATCACGCCGGCACTCATCCTCGCCGCCATCTTGAAATTCTCCCCGGCCGACACCGCCTACCTCGTCAGCATCGCCCTGCTCGCTTCCGCCGTCGGCACGTTTCTCCAAACCGGTCGCTACGGCGTCGTCGGCTCCGGCCTCCTCAGCGTCACCGGCACCAGCTTCGCCTTCCTCGGCCCGTTGATCCAAGCCGGCCAAACCGGTGGCCTCGCGCTCATGTTCGGCATGTCGCTCGCCGCCGCGCCCGTGCAACTCATCTTCGCGCCGTTCCTGCCCAAACTCCAACGCGTCTTCGCCCCCATCGTCTCCGGTGTCGTCGTCCTCCTGATCGGCCTCTCGCTCATCCCCACCGCGATGTTCAGCATCGCCGCGCCCGTCGCCCCCGGTGCGCCCGCGTGGGCCGGGCTCCTCATCGCCGCCAGCGTGATCTTCGTCGTTCTGCTCGCGCAGGCCACGGGCCGCGTCTGGGCCCGCCTCGGCAGTGTGCTCTTCGGCCTTATCGCCGGCTATCTCGTCTGCGGCCTCGCCGGCTGGCTCCGAGCTCCCGCGCCCGGTGATGGCACGTGGCTCGTCATTCCGCGCCTCCTCCCGCACCAACTCGCCTTCAATTGGGCGCTGCTCCTGCCCTTCGCATTCATCTACCTCGTCTCCGTGCTCGAAGCGCTCGGCGACATGACCGCCACCGCGCAACTCTCCGGCCTCGAAACCAACGGCCCCGCCCACTGGACGCGCCTCCGCGGTGGCATCCTCGCAGACGGTCTCACCAGCATCTTCGCCGCCCTCACCGGCGGTTTCCCCAGCACCACCTTCGCCCAAAACAACGGCGTCATCCAAGTCACCGGCGTCGCCAGCCGCCGCCTCGGACCGATCATGGCGCTCATGCTCGCCGCGCTCGGCCTGTTCCCCGCCGTCGGCCGCTGGGTCACCGCGATGCCCGGAGCCATCCTCGGCGCGCTCGCCCTGATGCTCTTCGGCCTCGTCGCCGTCTCCGGCCTCCGCCTCATCCAGCGCGCGGGCCTCACCTCGCGCAACGCCCTCATCATCGCGCTCGCCCTCGCCGTCGGCCTCGGCGCCCCGACTCAAGCCGCCTGGCTGAAAATCCTCCCCGGCTGGGTCGCAGCCCTCCTCGATTCCGGCATCGCCGCCGGCGGCCTCACCGCCCTCGCGCTCAATCTCGTCCTACCCGAGCGTGACTAAACGCGAGCGCGGGCGCCCCCGCCCGCCTCCGAAAAGTAGGGCGGCGTCTCCGACCCGCCTCCGAAAGTGACCTGTGCATCCTGCCCATGTTCGGAAGTCTGCAAGCCCCGGCCCGCTCCCACGCTCGGCGTCGCCCCACGCCCCGCCTCGCCCCACCACCGCGCCGTCCGCGATAATTCCTTGTCGCGCCCGCGCCCCGTCGGCGACACTCCACGTTCCCGGATGAAGTCGCTCCTTTCTCTGCCCATTCTCCTCGCCGCCGCCCTTTTCAGCGTCGTCGTCTCCCTTCCGTTTCTCCCTTTCGCCGCCCCACTCTCCGGGCAGTTTTATTTCGAGGTTACCGCCACCTCCAACACCCCGGGCGCCGCGCAACTGTTCTTCGACCTCGGCCGGGGCATCGCGGAAGCCGATTCCTCCCGCGCCGCCTTGGAAGCAAAGCCCGGTAAGCAACTCCTCCGCTTCCCGATCCCACCCGGCACCTATCGCGCCCTGCGCCTCGATCCCCTCGATCGCGCCGGCGAACTCACCCTGACCGACCCGCTCATCCGCTCCGCCGATGGCCGCGTCCTCCGCCGCCTCTCGGTCTCAGATTTCACCGCCGACAATCAGATCGCCGCCCTCACCGTCGCCGGCGAAACCCTCCGGCTCGCCACCACGCCCGGCGCCACCGATCCCAACCTCGGAGTCCGCCTGTCCCCCCCGTTCGAACTCGCCCTCACTCTCGGCCAAGACATCCGCGCCGCCCTCAAGCTCGCCGGACCGATTTTCGTGGTCGTGCTCGCCGCTCTGTTCTTCCTGCGCCGCGCCCGCCCGCGCCTCCTTGCGCTTTGGCTCTGGCTGTCCGCTCGTCCCGCGCGCGCCGTCGCCCTCGTGGCCTTGCTCGCCGTCGTCGCCAGCAGTTATCCCGTGCTCTTCTTCGGCAAAAGCATCGTCTCGCCCAACAACGGCACCGTCCTTCTCTACGAGAATTTCCCCACTTTGCCCGGTTACAAGGACAACACCGTTGCCCAAGTATCCGGCGCCGACATCGGCGCGATCATGTGGCAGCATATCCCGCTCTCGATGCTCCAGCACGACGCCCTGCTGCGCGACGGCGAACTCCCGCTTTGGAACCGCTACAACTCCACCGGCACCGTCCTCCTCGGTCAGGGGCAGTCCATGTTTGGCGACCCGTTGCACGTCCTCGTCATCCTCGCCAACGGCGCCACCTGGGCCTGGGACCTAAAATACCTGATCGCCAAATGGCTCCTCGCCCTCGCCCTCGGCCTTTGCGTCCTCCGCCTCACGCAGCACCTGCCCTCCGCGCTGCTCGTCGCCTTCGCCGCCGATTTCGTCGGCTTCTTCCCGTTTCGCGTCAACCACCCCGCCTACTTCAGTTTCTGCTACGCCCCGTGGGCGCTCTACTGTTGGCTGCGCATCGCCACCGCCCCGCGTTGGACCGACGCCGCCCGCTGGACCGCCGGCCTCCTCCTCGCCAACTGGACGCTCATGAACAGCGGCACCGCAAAAGAAGCCTACATGCTTCTCCTCACCCTTAACTTCGCCGGTGCCTGCACCCTTCTCCTCGCCCCGCTTACTGCAGGCGAACGCCTGCGCCGCCTCGGCATCGCCGCGTGGGCCGGCGTCATCTTCGTCTGTCTCGGCGCACCCATCTGGCTCACATTTCTCGATGCACTGAAAGAAGCCTACACGAGCTACAACGCCGCCACCGCCTTCCAACTCCAGCCCAGTCTCGCCCTCGGCTTTTTCGACGAAATCCTCCTGCGGCCTTTTTGGGTCAACGAGACCGTCTATAACCCTTCCGCCAACTTCCTCTTCCTGACCGGGCTCCTCGCCTTTTTTGTCTATCTCCGCTCGGCCACGACGAACCGCACCGTCCTCGGCCTCGCACTCGCGGCCCTCATCCCCTTGGCCCTCGTCTTCGGCTTGGTCCCGCCGCTGTGGATCGCGAAAATCCCTTTCCTCGGCAACGTCGCCCACATCGATAATTCCTTCGGTATCGGCCTGATTCAGCTCGTGATCGTTCTCGCCGGCGTGGGCTTTTCCATCGCCGCCACCCGGCTTGCGCGGCCCGAGGGCCGAGGCGATCTCGCCATCGCCTGCCTGCTGCTTTTCGCCCTGGTTTTCCCCTACATCGCTTTCCGCCAGACCGTCCAGCGCAGCACCTACTCCTATCTTCACTGGACCGAGACCCTGCCCTATAGCCCTTTCGTATGGGGCAGTCTCGTCGCGCTGCTGCTCGCGGCGGTGGGCTTCATGGTGATCTCGCGCCGGCTCCTCACCCGCGGACCGTCCGTCGCCGCGCTGCTGTTCGCCACCACCTGCCTCACCGTCATGCTCTGGCGTCACGGCTGGCACACCGGCGTCGGCTTCGAGGGCCGTGTGGTCGCTCCCGCCGCGCGCGCCGATTTCAACGCCGTCTCTCCCGCCATCACCGCCCTCCGCCAGGATCAGAAGGGCGAGCCGTTTCGCGCCATGGGTCTCAGGGGCAATCTCTTCCCCGGTTGGAACGACGCCTACCGCATCGAAGGCCTCAACGGTCCCGATGCCCTCATCAACATCTACTACCGCGAACTCATCGAAGCCGCCGGCTTCGTGCGCATCTGGGATTGGCGGATCTATCAGGAATTCGCGACCTTGGCGCCGCTGCGGCCGTTCTACGATCTGCTCAACGTCCGCCACTATGTGGACCTCCTGAGCGACCACGGCGTCCTTGGGTCCCAACTCTCGCCCGTCCACTATGGCGACCTCGATGTTTTTCGCAGCGAGACCGCGTGGCCCCGCGCCTTCTTCACCGACCGCCTCGCCACTTACGTCGGCGCGAAAGATTTTGTTAACCTCGTGCGCTCGGGCGACGGCCGCCCCTTCGCCGCCATGCAGGCCAACGATCCTGCGCTCCGCTCCGAAATCTCCCCGGACCTTGCGACGCGCACCATCACCCCGGCCAGCAACTACCGCATCACCGGCAACACCACCGCCTTCGACATCGAGGCGAGTGCTCCCGGTATCGTCGTCCTCACGGAAGCCTGGCTCGCCCACGATTTCCGCGTCACCCTCGACGGCCAACGCGTCAACTACCTCCGCGCCAACCACGCCTTTAAAGCCGTCGTGATCCCCACTGCCGGCAAACACCACCTCGAGTTCACCTACCGCCCGCGCCGCTTCACCCTGTCCCTCAATCTCGCCGCCATCGGTGTCATCCTGCTCGGTGCCAGCACCTGGTGGGTTCGCCGGACCGAAAAAAGGGCTGGGCAAGCGCCGACCGCACCGGCATCCGTTTGAGCGTGTCCGCCGTCAAGCAACCCGCGCTCAAGCTCTCTGTTATCGTCCCCATTTTTAATGAGGCCGCCACCCTCCGCACCGCCCTCGACGCCATCGTCGCGAAGTCCGTCGCCGGCTGGGAACTGGAGCTGATCTTCGTCGAGAGCAACTCCACCGACGGCTCCCGCGCCATCGCCGAGACCTACCGCAGCCGCCCGCGGATCAAACTGATCCTCGAGGACAAACCCCGCGGCAAAGGCCACGCCGTCCGCGCCGCCCTCGCCCAGGCCACCGGCGATGTCGTGCTCATTCAGGACGCCGATCTCGAATACTCGCTCGACGACTACGAGAAACTCCTCGCGCCCCTCGCCGCCGGAGCACGCACCTTCGTCCTCGGCTCCCGCCACGGCCCCGGTGACGGCTTCGCAATGCGGAAATTCGACGACCAGCCCTTTCACGCTTTTCTCCTCAACTCTGCGCATTGGACGTTTACGCTCCTCATCAACGGATCCCTCGGCATTTGGCTCAAAGACCCGTTCACGATGTATAAAGTCTTCCGTCGCGACGCCCTCAACGGTCTCACGCTCACGTGCAACCGCTTCGACTTCGACTGGGAGCTCCTCATCAAGCTCATCCGCGCCGGCCACCGCCCCATCGAAATCCCCATCAGCTACAACTCCCGCTCCTTCAAAGAAGGCAAAAAAATCCGCATGTTCCGCGACCCCCTCACGTGGATCGTCGCCTGGGCCAAGGCCCGCTTTGGCCCGCTCTGATCCCCCAAACCCGGAACCCGAAACCCGAAACTAGATTCTCATGTCGAAGACCCTCCTCGTCACCGGTTCCTCCGGCCTCATCGGCTCCGAAGTCTGCGTCTATTTCGCCCGCGAGCTCGGCTACACCGTCCACGGCGTGGATAACAACCAACGCGCCGTCTTCTTCGGCCCTTCCGGCGACACCCGCTGGAACCAAAACCGCCTCGTCGCCGACCTCCCCGGCTTCGCCCACCACGAGCTCGATATCCGCGACCGCGCCGGCGTCCTCGCCCTCGTCAAAAGCATCAAACCCTCCGTCATCGTCCACACCGCCGCGCAACCGTCCCACGACCGCGCCGCCGCGATTCCCTTCGACGACTTCGACACCAACGCCGTCGGCACCCTTAACTTCCTCGAAGCCGCCCGCCAAGCCGCGCCAGAGTCCCCGTTCGTCCACATGAGCACGAACAAAGTTTACGGCGACGCCCCCAACCGCATCGCCCTCACCGAGCTCGCCACGCGCTGGGATTACGCCGACCCCGCCTACGCCGAGGGCATCGCCGAAACCTTCACCATCGACCAATCGAAGCACTCCCTCTTCGGCGCCAGCAAAGTCGCTGCCGATGTCATGGTCCAAGAATACGGCCGCTACTTCGGCCTCCCCACCTGCGCCCTCCGCGGAGGCTGCCTCACCGGCCCCAATCACACCGGCGTCGAGCTCCACGGCTTCCTTTCCTACCTCGTGAAGTGCAACCTCGAGGGCCGCGAATACCGCGTCTTCGGCTACAAGGGTAAACAGGTCCGCGACAACATCCACTCCCTCGACGTCGCCCGCTTCATGGCCGCTTTCGTCGCCGCCCCCCGCGCCGGCGAAGTTTACAATCTCGGCGGCGGTAAAGCCAACAGCACCTCCATCCTCGAAGCGTTTAAGATCGCGGAAAAATTCACCGGCAAGCCCCAGGTTCACACCTACGTGAACGAGAACCGCGCCGGCGACCACATCTGCTACTACAGCGATCTTCGCAAAATGCGCGCCCACTATCCGTCGTGGGACATCACCCAGTCCCTCGAAGAAACCATCCGCCAGATCGTCGAGTCCTGGAAAAAGCGAAACCCCGCCTAAATAGCAGAGTTCGAAGTGGCATGGGCATCCTGCCCATGATTTCCGATCCGAGTGGCATGGGCGTCCCGCCGATGTTCAGAGTTAAAGAGTTAATTCCCCCAAGCCTCCTCTTCTCCACCCCATGCACCTCCGCCCTTTCCTCGCCCTCGCCGCCGCTCTCCTCCTCGCCGCGCCTCCCGCCCGCGCGATGTCTGTCATCCCACCAACTTTCCCTGAACTCGTCGCCGAATCCGAGTCCATCGTCCGCGGCGAAGTCACCGCCATCAGTTGCGCCTACGTCGATACCCCCGGCGGTCGCCCCATTAAGACCTTTGTCACCTTCAAGGTGGAACGCACCCTGAAGGGCACCCCGCCCGCCGCCGATACCCTCACCCTCGTCTTCCTCGGGGGCGCCATCGGCACCGATTCTCTCGAAATTCCGGGCATGCCCAAGTTCAAGATCGGCGACCGCGAGATCGTCTTCGTCGCCCGCAACGGCAAGACCTATTGCCCACTCATCGCCGCCGGCCACGGCCGCTACCGCGTCCTGCGCGACGCCGCGACTCAGCGCGATTACATCGCCCGCGAGAACCGCACCCCGCTCGAATCCACCGAGGAAATCGTCCTCCCCCTCGAAGCGCCGGCAGCCGCCGCCCGCCTAAAATCCGTCAACCGCGCGC
>JANXLP010000571.1 GCA_025355125.1 Opitutaceae bacterium
CCTGCGCCCTCATCATGAAGATACTGATTGTAGACGACGAACCGGTAGCCCGGAAGGTGCTCCGACAAATTCTATCGGCTCAACCCGAACACCAACTCACCCTTGCGGAAGGTGGCGCGGAAGCGTGGGCCTTGCTCGATGATCCCAGTCGTTACTTCGACATCGTTTTCCTCGACGTGGCGATGCCTGAACCCGATGGACTCGAAATCGTGCGGCGGCTGCGCGAGTCACCGCTCCATAAGTCCGTCCAAATCGTGCTCTGCACTGCCTCGAAAGACCGCGATACCGTGACCAGAGCCGTGCAACTCGGCGTGCGCCACTACATCGTCAAGCCCTGCTCTGCACCCGTCGTGATGGCTAAGATGCAGCAGATCGTGGCGATGATGGCCACGCTCTGATCCGACCCCGAAACCGGATCGGCATCTCATTTAAACGTGACCCTGTCCGCGAAAACGGGAGCGGAGTTGCTTCGCGCCTAAAAATCCGCCAACGCTAAAAGATTCTCATGTTTGAATCTCTCACGGAAAAACTCGGCAGTGCCCTCCGCAACCTCCGCGGCGTCGGCAAACTCACGGAAGATAACATGGCCGACGCGCTCAAGGAAGTGCGCACCGCCCTCCTCGCCGCCGACGTGCATTTTAAGGTCGCCCGCGATTTCGTCGAGCGCGTCCAGACCGCCTGCGTCGGGCAGGAAGTGCTCAAATCCGTCACACCCGGCCAGCAGGTTGTTAAGATCATCAGCGACGAACTCGTCAGCCTGCTCGGCGAAGGCCAGACCGCCCTCTCCCCTGCCCGACCGCTAAAAATTCTGATGATCGGTTTGCACGGCTCCGGCAAAACCACCTCGACCGCCAAGCTCGGCAAGCTGCTCAAGAAACGCGGCTACAAACCCTTTGTTGTCGCGTGCGACATCTATCGCCCCGCCGCCATCGACCAGCTCGAGATCCTCGCGAAGCAGGAAGAGCTCGGCTTCTACGCTGATCGCAATTCCAAGGACGTGCCCGCCATCGGTGCCGCCGCGCTCTCGGCCGCCGATGCTGCCGGCACGGATTGCATGATTTTCGATACCGCCGGTCGGCTTCAGATCGACGCCGACCTGATCGAAGAAGTTAAAAAACTCCGCGACCGCGTGCGGCCCGACGAGGTGTTGCTCGTCGTCGATGGCGCCCTCGGCCAGGAAGCGGTCAACGTCGCCAAGACATTTCACGACGCCCTCCAGCTCACCGGCCTCATCCTGACCAAGCTCGACGGCGATGCTCGTGGCGGCGCCGCGCTCTCCATCAAGAGCATCACGGGCGTGCCCATTAAGTTTGTCGGCACCGGCGAGAAAACCGGCGACTTTGATACGTTTTATCCAGATCGCCTCGCGTCGCGCATCCTCGGAATGGGTGACGTCGTTTCCCTCGTGGAAAGGGCGCAGGAGAACATCGACCAGAAGGAAGCCGAGCGCATGGCGGAGAAGATGCGCAAGGCGGACTTCAACCTCGAAGACTTCCTCGCGCAGATGCAGCAGATCAAAAAAATGGGCTCCATGCAGAGCATCGTCGGCATGATGCCCGGCATGAGCGGCGTGCAGTTGCCCGATGATTCGGAAAAACAAATGGGCCGCACCGAGGCGATCATCTACTCGATGACGCTCAAGGAACGCCGCAAGCCCGACATCCTCAACGGCAGCCGCCGCCAGCGTATCGCCAACGGCGCCGGCGTGAAGATCGTCGAGGTCAACCAAGTCCTGAAGCAATTTCAACAGATGCAGAAAATGATGAAGATTATGCGTGACCCGAGGAAGGCGGCGCGTTTACTACAGGGCGCTACTACAGGTAAGCCTAGTGGCAAACTATGGTAAATGACCCATCGGGACACAACGGACTGACGAGCGTCTCCGGACATCCGAACTTGTATCTGCACGCGAACGGGACGTATTACGCCCGATTCAGCCTAAACGGCCGACCGACCTCGCACAGCTTGCGGGTCAGAGTCGGGACACCCATGAATCGCGTCGCGGTGGTGCTGGCGGCAAAGATGCTCGATGTTTGCGAATCGCGAATGACTCAGGGAGTGGCCGCTGGCACCGCGACCGTCGAAACGATGGGCGACCTTACCGAGCTGCTTCTGGCTCAGGTTGAATCGGGACCGGTCAGCGCCGGAACCAAGAAAAACTACCGCGACCATCTGACGTTGGCCGCGAAGTATTGGCCCCGGGGCACGTATAAAAGCATGCAGCCCCGGCGCGTGACGCGGGACGCTCTTTTCGATTTGCGGGATCGGCTGAAGAAATACGGCTACTCGAACAGTTACGCCAACGCAGTCCTCTCGCGCGTGGGCAATGTTTTGGCGATGGCGCGGGAGCGCCGTCTGATGACTGAGAATCCCATGGAGTCCGGCGGCGTGGGATCGCTGCGCGGGACGCTGTGGTTGCCCGTAAAAGCCCGGCGACCCGACCTCCCCAGCCTCGTCGATATGGAGAGGGTATTCGTCGAGATGGCCCGGATCACCCCCGGCGTAAACGGTCGTAACGGAGCCACTGCGGAGGAGCCCGCGTTCGTCGCTTGGCGCCAAGACCGGGCCATTGAAGCCAGCCATCACGCCCGGTTCCTGGCCTACACCGGCGCGCGACTCGAGGAAGGCAACGCCGCCCGTTTTGAGGACGACCTGGGCGCTCAATTTCACCTCCGGGGCACGAAATCGGCGGCGGCTGACCGATTGATTCCGGTCGCCCCGCAATTGTGCGCCCTGATCGAAGAGATGAAGGCCCGCCGCATCGCACAAGGAAAGCCGGTCACGGGTCGTATATTGGTCCCGAAAACCTGCCGCAACGGCCTGGCCAAAGCGTGCGAACGGCTCGGATTGTCGCCCTTGGGCCACCACGATCTTCGCCACTGGTTCCTGTCCACGGCCCTGATGATGCCGGGCGCAACGCCG
>JANXLP010000588.1 GCA_025355125.1 Opitutaceae bacterium
CGCGCATCTTGAGCAGCCAGCGGGTGTTGTTCTCACGCGAGGCGGTCGTGTAGTCCCAGGCGACCTGCAAGCCGTCCTTCTTCACCCCGGCGGCGTCGAGCTTGGCGAAGATGTCCTTGTAAAGATCGCGCCGCAGATCGACCGACTTGTGCGTGCCGGCGGTCCCGTCGCGGAGGGCTGCGAACGCGGCCGTGGGGGCCAGCTCCTTGCCCGACGCGTCGACGACGTGTCGAAACGCGACGATGTCGCAGACCGGCACCGCCGAAACCCTCGCCAAACAAGCCGCCAAGGAAGCCGGCAAACGAGGCTTCGCCCCCACCGTCCTCGACATGGCCGCCGTGACCGCCGTGCAACTCGCCCAACACTCCAACCTCCTAGTCATCACCAGCACCTACGGCGACGGAGAACCACCCGACAACGCCAAGGCTCTCCACTCCGAACTCTCAACTTTCAGCTCACAACTCTCGACCCTCCGTTACAGCATCTGCGCCCTCGGCGACACCAACTACACCCTTTTCTGCCAGTGCGGAAAAGACTTCGACCTCCGCCTCGAAAAACTCGGCGCCACCCGCATCGCACCCCGCGCCGACTGCGAGCTCGACTACGAAACCGCCTTCGCCGCCTGGCTCGACACCGCCCTCACTGCCCTGGGCTCCGCCGCGACTCATTCGTCATTGCCGGAGCCGGAAGAAAAACCGGCGTATTCAAAACAAAATCCATATCCCGCTCCAGTGCTCGCCGTCCGCAACCTCAACGCCCCCGGCTCCGCCAAGGAGGTCAACCACGTTGAATTTTCGCTCGAAGGCTCGGGTCTCGTTTACGAAGTCGGCGACGCCCTAGGCGTGGTCCCCCGGAACTGCCCGGAACTCGTTTCCGCGATTATAACCGCCCTCGGCTGCGACGGCGAAGAAGCCGTTTCCACACCCGTCGGCGAACTGCCTCTGCGCACCGCCCTGCTCCAACATTACGACCTCGGCAAACCGCCCCGTGACCTGATCACGCTCAGCCATCTCACCGAAGCCCACCACGTCATCGACGTCCTCCTCAACTCCGACGTTAAATTTTCTCCCGCCACCTTCATCACCACTCTCAAGAAACTCCAGCCGCGCCTCTACTCGATTTCTTCTTCGCCCAAGGCCCACGCCGGCCAGGTTCACCTCACCGTCGGCGCCGTCCGCTACGACCTCCACGGCCGCCCCCGCAAAGGCGTCTGCTCCACCTTCCTCGCCGAACGCGCCCTCGCTCACGGCACCGCCGGCGTCTTTATTCATAGCAACAAAGCCTTCCGTCCGCCCACTTCCGGCGACACGCCCATGATCATGGTCGGCCCCGGCACCGGCATCGCCCCCTTCCGCGCCTTCCTCCACGAACGCGCCGCCACCGGAGCCAAAGGCAAAAACTGGCTCTTCTTCGGCGACCAGAAAGCCAACACCGACTTTCTCTACCGCGAAGAACTCGCCGCTCTCCAATCCTCCGGCATCCTCACCCGCCTGGACCTCGCCTTCTCCCGCGACCAAAAAGAAAAAATCTACGTCCAGCACCGCATGCTCGAAACCGCCGCCGAACTTTACGCATGGCTCGAAGCCGGCGGCTATTTCTATGTCTGCGGCGACGCCAGCCGCATGGCCAAGGATGTCGATGCCGCCCTCCACAAGGTCGTTGAAACCGCCGGTAAAAAATCCCCCGAGGAAGCCGCCGCCTACGTGCAGTCCCTCAAGACCGCCAAACGCTACCAACGCGACGTATACTAATACCATGGTCGCCCCGCGTCACGATTCCGAACCGGTCCGCACCCTGATCGACGATTACCTCGCCGAACAGGGTCGCCTGCAAACCCCCGTCGCTCGCTTTGCCTCGGCCCACGCATCCGACTCTGTTTCGGGCTCTCCGCTCGCAACTCTTAGCTCTCAGCTCATTCCGCTCTCCGCCCCCGGTCCCGGCGAGCAATACGCCTTCCAGGTCGACCTCGACTCCTGCACCGGCTGCAAATCCTGCGTCGCCGGCTGCCACTCCCTCAACGGCCTGGACGAAAACGAAACCTGGCGCGACGTCGGCCTCGTCCTCGGCGGCGACGAAGTTCTCCCCTTTCAACAAACGGTCACCACCGCCTGCCACCACTGCGCCGACCCCGCCTGCCTCAACGGTTGCCCCGTCCTCGCCTACGAAAAAGACCCCGTCACTGGCATCGTCCGCCACCTCGACGACCAGTGCATCGGCTGCCAATATTGCGTGCTCAAGTGCCCGTATGACGTTCCCAAGTTCAACGAACGCCTCGGCATCGTGCGCAAGTGCGACATGTGCCACGACCGCCTGAGCGAGGGCGAAGCCCCCGCCTGCGTGCAAGCCTGCCCCACCCACGCCATCACCATCGTCAAGGTCTCCACCTTCACCTCCGAAGTCTCCGCCTCCCACGCAACACTCGCCGCACTCAGCTCCACCGATTCCGCCTACACCCAGCCCACCACCCGCTACGTCTCCAAGCATCCGCTGCCCGCCAATCTTCACGCCGCCGACGCCCGCACGCTCCGCCCGCAACCCGCCCACCTCCCGCTCGTCGCCCTCCTCGTGGGCACGCAAGTCGGCCTCGGTGTCATGCTTGCCAGTATGCACCCCGACATGCCCGCGTGGGTCGCCGGACTCGGCTGGGGCATCTTCTTCACCGGCCTCGCCATCAGCGGCGCCCACCTCGGCAAACCCCTCCGCGCCTGGCGCGTCTTCCTTAATCTCCGCCGCTCTTGGCTCAGCCGCGAGGCCATCGTCCTCGGCAACGCCTTCGCCCCGCTCTCCGCTTACGTCGCCTCCCGCCTCGGACTCATCCCCCCGCTCGATTTCCTGCCGAAACCGCTCCCCTCCCTCGTAAACCTTGCGCTCAGTTTCGCTGGTCCGGCCGGCATCGCATTCGGGTTCCTCGGCGTGTTCTGCTCCGCGATGATCTACGTGGACACCCGCCGCCACTTCTGGCGTCCGACCCAAAGCATCGGACGCATGGCCGGCAGCGTGCTCATCGGCGCGCTCGCCTTCATCAACCTCCCCATCGCCGCCCTCGCGCTCATCGCCAAGCTCGCCCTGGAGTTGAACACCCTCGCTGGTCCGAGTCCCTCCGCCCGCCTCCATCGCGGCCCGCTCAAATCCCTCCTCTTCGCCCGCCTCGCCCTCGCCGCTGCGGCGTTGCTTTCCGCCTTCCTTCTGCCTTCTCCCGTCTTCTTTTCCCTTTTCCTCCTCGGCGAACTCGCCGAACGCGCCCTCTACTTCCGCGCCGTCGATTCACCCAAAATGCCCGGCGTCCCCACCGCATGATCCCCCTCGTCGAAAATCTCCTTCACGCCCGCACCGGCCCGATGACCTCGGAGCTGGTCCGTCGTCCCGGCGATTTCGGCCTCGGCCAGGTGCCCGCGCGCCTCGCCCCCGTTTCCACCGCCCGTTCCATCTGCGGTTTTTGCAGCACCGGCTGTTCGCTCCACATCCACCTCGATGCCGAGGGCCAGGCCATCAACCTCTCCCCCGATCCCGCCTACCCCGTCAACCTCGGCATGGCCTGCCCCAAAGGCTGGGAAGCCCTCACGCCTCTCGCCGCCTCCGACCGCGTCACCACTCCTCTCCTCCGCAATCCCGCCACCGGCAAACTCGAACCCGTCTCCTGGGAAATCGCCCTGTCCACCTTCGTCTCCCGCTTCAAAGCCACCCAGGCCGCCCACGGCCAGCACAGTCTCGCGTTCCTCAGCACCGGCCAGATCGTGATCGAGGAAATGGCGCTCCTCGGAGCCCTCGCCAAATTCGGCATGGGCATGCTCCACGTGGACTCCAACACGCGCCAGTGCATGGCCACCTCGCACGTCGCCTACAAACAGTCCTTCGGCTTCGACGCGCCTCCCTTCACCTACGCCGACTTCGAGGAAAGCGACGCCCTCATCTTCATCGGCGCCAACCCCTGCATCGCCCACCCCATCATGTGGCAGCGCGTGATGATGAACCAACGCTCCCCCGAGATCGTCGTCCTCGACCCGCGCCGCACCGAGACCGCCCTCGCCGCCACGCTCCACGTCCCGCTTCGCCCCAAGAGTGACCTTACCCTCCTCTACGGCATCGCCCACCTGCTCATTCAACGCGGCGCCGTGAAACGCGAGTTCATCCACGCCCACACCCACGGCTACCCCGAGTTCACCGCCTTCCTCGCCGCCTTCACCCCCGACCGCGTCGTCCGTGAAACCGGCCTCCCCGAGGCGACGTTGCACCGCCTCGTAGAAATCATCGCGACCAAGGAACGCGTCTCCTTCTGGTGGACGATGGGCGTCAACCAGGGCCACGAAGCGACCCGCACCGCGCAGGCCATCATCAACCTCGCGCTCATGACCGGCAACATCGGCCGCCCCGGCACCGGTGCCAACTCCATCACCGGCCAGTGCAACGCCATGGGCTCGCGCCTCTTTGGCAACGCCA
>JANXLP010000589.1 GCA_025355125.1 Opitutaceae bacterium
TCGGTAGCTACCGCTATCGTGTGACGTTCAAAGGTCCGGGCGGTCACAGTTACGGCGCCTTCGGTATGGCCAATCCCATCCACGCGCTCGGCCGGGCCATCGCGAAAATCGGCGACATCAAAGTGCCGGTGTCTCCCAAAACCACCTTCAATGTCGGCCGTATCAACGGCGGCACGTCCGTCAACTCCATCGCCTTCGAGTCGTGGTTTGAAGTCGATATGCGCTCCGAGACGATGGTGGCCCTCGACGCGGTGAAGGCGCAATTCGACGCCGCCGTGGCCGACTCTGTGACGATCGAAAACGCCCGCTGGAACAATCGTGGTGCCGTCTCCGCTGACATCGAACTCGTCGGCCTGCGCCCCGCCGGTCTCACGCCCGAGGATTCGGCCATAGTTAAGACCTCCAGCGCCGCAATCGTGGCGATTGGCGGCATTCCTTCCTATGGCGCCGGATCGACGGATTCCAATGTGCCCATGCAACTCGGCATTCCGGCGGTTACCCTCGGCGGTGGCGGCGTGGCGAGCGGCGCGCATTCCCTCACCGAGGCTTTTGATTCCACGGATTCCCATCTCGGCCCACAGGCCGTCTTGTTGACGGTGGTCGCGCTGGTGCGCTGAGCTCTCGCTCCGTCCTGCGTTCCCGCCCGCCGATGAAAAATCTCGGCGGGCTTTTTATTGCCGGAGCCCGGGCTTGCGTCCTGCGTAATCGCGCCGATTTGCGGAAATTGCACTCGCCACAAGCGGGCTCCGCTCGCCGAATTCTGATGTGCCCCTCGCCCTTTTTCATGTGCTCGTGATTTTGCTCGGGATCCTGAGCATGGGTTTTCAGCTGCTCGCCTCGCGCCTGCTCAACCCCTATTTCGGCTCGTCGCTCATCGTGTGGGCGTGGCTGATCTCCACGTTTCTTGCGGCCTTCAGCATCGGTTCGATCCTCGGCGGCTGGATCAGCAACGCCCCGACCGCCCAGCGCGAACGCGCCCAGTGGATCACCGGCGCGCTGGCGGTGGCCTCGCTCGCATTCACCGCATTTTTTGGCCGGGTGGTATTGGGGCAAATTGAGATCGCGTTTACCGAATTGACGACCGGGTTGCTGGTCGCGTGCCTCGGGCTGTTTTTTCTGCCGGTGACGATGCTCTCATGCTTCGGTCCGCAATGCGTGCAGTATCTCGCCACGCGCGGCACGCCGCCGGGCAAGGCTTCGGGGCTCGTCTATGGCGTGAGCACGCTGGGCAATATCGCCGGTGTGATGCTCACTGCTTTCGTGCTGATTCCTCATCTGCCGGTCTCGACGTTGTTGTATCTCTGGCTCGGCGTCGCGTTGGTCAACCTGAGCTGCCTCATCTTCCTGCTGCGTTCGAGTCCGCCCATTTCATCGCCATGAATTTCCTCCGCGCTCTTTGTTTTTTCGGGTTGTTGGCCACCACGACGGCGCAGGCTGCGCCCGGTGACTATTTGGAGAATTACGACACACTCTACAATAACCTGACCCTCGAGAAAACCGGCTCTGTGGTCGAGATGCGCGCACGTTCGCGAGCGGGGGAATACCTGGAGTCGGCGGTCGATCTGGCGGAGCCGTTGCGGCTCGTCGTGCCTTACACGCGCACGCTTTTCTCGGCGGGTTTTCTACAGGCTGAGCCGAAGAATGTCCTCATGATCGGGCTGGGCGGCGCAGGCTTTCATCGGGTGTTTATGCACGCCTTTCCCGAGGCACGTCTGCAATCAGTCGAGCTCGATCCCAAGGTTTTTGAGCTCTGCCGCACCAAGCTGGATTTTAAGCCCACCGATAAAACGCCGGTCGCGGTCATGGACGGTCGGCTCTTCGTGAAGCGCAATCGCGAGCAATGGGATTGGCTCATCCTCGATGCGTTTCGGGGCGGCTTTGTGCCGCCGCATTTGAAGACGCAGGAATTTTATCGCGAGTGTGCGGCGCGGCTGAGCGACCGCGGCGTCTTCGTGACGAATCTGCATCAGGACACGGCGCTCTACGCGGCGGATTTGAAAACGATCCAATCGGTGTTTCCTCAGGTAGTTTTGTTTGAGACCAAGGGGCGCGGAAATGTAATCGTCTGCGCGGTGAAGTATCGGTCTCCCGATATGACCGTGGCCGGGACTGGGGCGGCTTTGAAACAGGCCAATCCGAAGCTCGCCGCACGGATCGATCTCGCGGCGCTGGCAGATGAACGCATCGCAATCCCGACGGAAGCGGTTTCCAAGGCGCAGGTGCTCACGGATGATTTCTCGCCCGTGGAGTTCTTGGACGCTTCGAAGGCGAATAACACCAAGAAGCGCTGAGATTTTGGCGCGGGGCGCGCGTTGGGTCGCAAATAAATTTGCGCCTGCGCGGGGCGCACGGGAGGTTTTGTGGCGCTTCATTTTCAACCCCTATTTTTAATATTATGAGTCTTTTCATCGGCATCGATTCCGGCACCCAGAGCGTCAAGGCGGTCGTTCTCGACCTCGCGACCCGCAAGGTCATCGCGGAGGCGCGGGCGCCTCACACGTTGATCGAGGGATTGCCCGTTGGGCATATGGAGCAGCATCCACAGGACTGGAGCTCGGCGCTCGATTTCGTAATTGCTCAGGTCGCCGCCCAGATCGGCGCGGAGCAGGCGAAGCAGGTGCGTGGCATCGGCGTCTCGGGTCAACAGCACGGTTTCGTGGCGCTCGATGAAAATGGCGACGTGATCCGGCCGGCCAAGCTTTGGTGCGACACGAGCACGACGGCGGAATGCGCGATCATCACGAAGAAACTGGGCGGCTCGAAGGCAGCCATCCGGCTGACGGGCAATCTGATTTTGCCCGGTTTCACCGCCCCGAAAATTCTGTGGCTGAAGCGCCATGAGCCCGAGAACTACAAGTTCCTGCGTCACGTGCTGCTGCCGCACGATTACCTGAATTTTTTCCTCACGGGAAATTATACGATGGAATTCGGCGACGCCTCGGGCACGGCGCTGATGGATGTGCGCATGCGCACGTGGTCGAAGGCGGTCATTAAGGCGATCGATCCCAAGCTGGGTAACTACCTGCCGAAGATTTCGGCCTCGAGCGAAGCGGCCGGTGTGCTGCGGCCGGAACTCGCGGCGAAATACGGATTCGCGGCGGATGTCGTCGTATCGGCCGGCGGCGGCGACAATATGATGGGTGCCATCGGCACCGGTAACGTTGAGCCCGGCGTCGTGACGGCGAGCTTCGGGACCAGCGGCACCATCTACGCGTATGCGACGAAGCCGGTGATCGATCCCCAGGGTGAGATCGCGGCGTTCTGTTCCTCGACGGGTGGTTGGCTCCCGCTGCTCTGCACGATGAACGTGACGACGGTGACCGAGCAGGTGCGCGCGCTCTTTGACCAGGACCACGCGGCTTTGAACGCGGCGGTGGCGGCAACGCCGGCGGGCGCGGGTGGACTGGTGTTATTGCCGTATCTCGCCGGTGAGCGCACGCCGAACGTGCCGGCGGGTTCCGGCGTGTTGCTGGGACTGAATGCGCAGACGTTTACTTCCGGCCACATCGCGCGTGCGGCGATGGAGGGAGTCACTTTGGGCATGAACTACGGCCTGCGCCGACTCGCCGCGTTAGGCGTGAAGGCGAAGGAGATTCGCGTGACGGGCGGTGGGGCGAAGTCGCCCGTCTGGCGGCAACTGATGGCGGATATTTTTGGCGTGCCCGTGGTCGCGATGGTCGAGGATGAGGGCGCGGCGCTCGGCGGCGCGTTGCAGGCGGCGTGGTGCGTGGCGCTGCGCGACGGCAATAAAAAGGCCAAGCTCACGGATTTCACGGCGGGCACAGTCGCGCTCGATGAGAAGACACGTTGCCTGCCGAACAAGGCCAACGTCGCGAAGTATCGGGCGCTGCAGGACGTGCAGGATCAGCTGAGCGTGGCGTTGCGCGGGGTGTTCGAGGTGCAGCGCGCGTTGGCGGCGCGATGAGCGTGGACGCGGGTCGCAAATAAAATTGCTCCTACTTGGGCGGCGTGTCGTTCAAGCCGAGCGTCGCGAGGGCGAAGGCGAAACGGTAGGCGGTTTCGCGCAGCGCGTCGTAACGGCCGCTGGCACCGCCGTGGCCGGCGGTAAGGTTCGTGTGTGAGGAGGAGCGCGTTCTTGTTATCGGTCTTCATGGCGCGGATTTTGGCGACGAGCTTGGCGCCTTCCCAGTAGGGCACCTGCGAGTCGTTGAGCGAGACGTTGACGAGGATGTTGGGGTGGGCGACGGCCTTGACGTTGTCGTAGGGAGAGTAAGGGCGAATCCAGGCATACTCGGCGGCGACAGTGGGGTTGCCCCATTCGATGTATTCGCTGGTCGTGAGTGGAAGCGAGGCGTCGAGCATGGTGTTGAGCACATCGACGAAGGGCACGTCGTAGATCGCGGCGTGGAAGAGATCGGGCCGAAGATTCACGACAGCACCCATGAGCAGGCCGCCGGCGCTGCCGCCGTTGATGACGAGCTGGGCGGAGGTGGTGTATTTTTGGGCAACGAGGTGTTCGGCGCAGGCGATGAAGTCGGTGAACGTGGTCATCTTCTTCGCCATGCGGCCGGCCTCGCGCCAGGGCTCGCCAAACTCGCCGCCGCCGCGGATGTGGGCGATGGCGAAGACGACGCCACGGTCGAGGAGGCTGAGGCGCGAGGTGTTGAACGAGACGGGCATGCTAATGCCGTAGCTGCCGTAGGCGTAGAGGTAGAGCGGCTGCGGTCCGGTGCGACGGAGGTCTTTGCGATAGACGGCGGACATCGGAACCTTGGTGCCGTCGGAGGCGGTGGCCCAGATGCGTTCGCTGGCGTAGAGCGATGCGTCATAGCCGCTGGGGATTTCCTGCTGTTTGGGGACCGTGCGGGCCTTCGTCGCGAGGTCGTAGCTGACGACGGAGCGCGGCGTGACGAGCGATTGGTAGG
>JANXLP010000607.1 GCA_025355125.1 Opitutaceae bacterium
TGATGAACGTGCGGTCGCCTAGGCGGACCGGGATGAGCGGCGTCTTGTTGGCGTTGTTGAATGAGATCGCGAGACCGGGGATGAGCGGGTTGCCGCCGGAGGGCGCGAGCACGACGCGATCACGCGGGTAGTCGAGCGTGAGGAGGGTTTTTCGAAAAAGAGGGAAACCGAGGATGCCGTCGATTTTCACGCCGAGATGAGCAGAGAGGGCGGCGCAGTCGTAGATGCGGGCGCTGACGTTTTCAAAGCGGGCATCACCGAGGTCGAGTCGGCTGATGGTGATCGGCGGAAGCTCGACGGAGTGGCCGTCGGCGGACAGCACGGAGACGGGCGCGGCGGCGATCGCGGCCTGATCCTTGATGCCGTAGCGTTTCGCGAATTCCGGGGTGACGAGCGTGGTGTTGGCGCCGGTATCGATCAGAAAATGCCAGGGGCCACCGCGGTCCCATTTTCCTGAGATTACGAGGTAAGAGCCGAGGCGCTGCGCGGGCAGCACGATGAGCGGTGAGCGGAGGGTGGTCTTGCCAGGGCGCGGGGCTTCGCGGCGAAAGCTGAAACAGCCGGCGAGCAGAGCGCAGGCGAGAGCGGCGAGGCCGAGAGCGAGGGGACGTCGCCAGTTCATTTTGCCGGCTTGGGCAGGGTGGTGCTGAGGGCGAACGCGCCGACGGCGAGAGCGGCGCCGGCGATGAAGACACTGCGCGAGCCGTAGAGCCAGAAAGCGGCCCCGGCGAGGACGGGCGTGATGGCGCGTGAGAGCGAGCCGAGGGAACGGAAAATGCCGAGCACGCGGCCCTGTTCCTGCGGGCCGCAGTAGAGCGAGATGAGGCCGGTGCTGGCGGGATTCACGAGACCGGAGCCGGTGGCGAGGAACGCGAGGCCGGCGTAGAGGAGCCAGGGTTGCATCGCGAAACCGACGGCGAGGAGGCCGAGCGCGGAAAGGGCGAGGCCGGCGCCGAGGACGCGGGTTTCATCGATGCGGGTGAGGAGTTTGCGGACGATAAAGCCCTGGGTGATGATCGAGCAGATGCCGAGGAAACCGAGGAGGTAGCCGTTTTGACGGGCAGTATAGCCGAAGCGCTCGGCGGCGAGGAAGGTGAGCGACGCTTCCATCGCGACGAAGGCGAGGGAATAGACGAAGGCGACGAGGTTGATGCGGCGGATGGCGGCGTCGCCGAGGCCGAAGATGGCGGCGATGGGATTGCGGATACGGGGCTCGCGGGCCTCGGCGCGGGCGGCGGGGGTGAGGGTTTCGTTGAAGCGCAGGTAAATCCAGACGAGGTTCACGAGGCAGAGAATGAAGGCGAGGAGCGCGGGGACGGAAAACGGGTTCACGCCGAAGCGCGCGAGCGAGGGGTGGGCGGTGAGGAGATTGAGGTGGGCGGTGAGGGCGCCGAGGGTGGGGCCAGTGACGAGGCCGAGGCCGAAGGCGGCGCCGACGATACCCATGGCTTTGGAGCGTTCTTCTCGTGAGGTGACGTCGGCGACGGCGGCGGTGGCGACGGAGAGGTTGCCGCTGAAGGCGCCGCTCACGATGCGCGAGAGGAGGAAGAGCCAGAACGAGCCGCTGAGAAACCACACGAGATAGCCGAGCGCGGTGCCGGCGACAGTGAGGAGGAGGACGGGGCGGCGGCCGTGTTTGTCGGAGATCGCGCCCCAGAATGGCGCGAAGATGAATTGAAGGATCGAGAAAAAGGAACTCAGCACGCCGCCGAAGAGGACGGCGGCGAAGGCGTTGTCGCGACCGAAGGAGCGGGCGATGGCGTCGCTTTGGGTGAGGAGCCAGCCGAGGGCGCCGGTGCGGCCGTCGGTGGAGAGGTAATGGCCGAGGAGGTCGGGCCCGAGGGGGAAGATGATCGAGAACCCGATCAGATCGATGTAGAGCGTGAGAAAGATGACTCCGAGCGACAGCGCGCGCTTGGGTTTCACGGGGGTGGCGGTGGGACTGGCGGGAGCGGTGGGCACGGAGGGTCGGAAAGACAGAAGCGAAAAGCGTTCACGGGGAGACGCTGCGGCGCAAGGGGAAGTTCCGCCGCGCTGCGTGCAGAGCGGGCACAGCCGGTAAACATTCCCTCCCGGCGCAGAGATCCATCCGCTACGCGCAAGATTGTCACTTAATACGTGACAATTGATTGGGTTAGAACCGACGGAGCAGATGGGAGTTTGTCACTTAATAGGTGACAAACGGTGCGGGGAGCAGGGCGCTGAAGTAGGTGGGAGTTTGTCACTTAATAGGTGACAAACGGTGCGGGGGTGCGGGTCGATGGGCGGGCGTCGGGCGGCGGGCTTTAGGCGGCGCGGAAGGCGGACTGGGTCTTCTTGGGGAGGCCGGCAAAGACGAGGTCGTAGCTGTGTTGGATGCGGCGCTTCAGCTCGGCGGAGGGCAGGGCGGCGAGGTCGCCGACGCGGACCCACATACGTTTCGCGCAGTAGGGCGCCTGGGTGATGCCGTCGATCTCGGTGAGGTCATCGAATTCATCCGGCGTGCATTTGAAGACGACGGCATCGGCGAGGTCGGCGTCGAGGGCGATGATGAGAAACATTTTCCCGGCAACTTTGAAGACGAGGCACTCGCCCCATTGTTTCACGTAGGTCGTGTGCGGCAGGCCGAGGGCGAAGGCGCGGAGATCGGCGAGGCGCATGGGTTTCAGGCGGGCGGGAGATTGAAGGCGCGCTCGAGTTTGGCGTGGAGTTCGTCGAGCTCGAAGGGTTTTTGCAGGAAGTCGATGGCGCCCTGTTCTCCGAGGCGGCGGAGGATGTCGCTCTCGCTGTATCCGCTCATGAGGATAACGCGCAGGGCGGGGCGCAGGCCGTGCAGGATGCGAAGCGTCTCCTCACCGGAGAGGCCGGGCATGGTGAGGTCGAGGAGCACGAGATCGATGGGGATGGGTTGGTCGCGCAGGAGGACGACCGCATCGTCACCGCTCGCGGCGGAGTGGACGGTGATGCCTACGCGCTTGAGCACGCTGGCGGTGATCTGGCGCACCGTGGGTTCGTCGTCGATCACGAGGACAGAGCGTCCTTGGAAAATTTTGGGTGTCAGGACTTCGGGGCTGGGCATGGGTGGTGCGATGAGGGGCGCGATAGAAGGTAAAAGAAGACGGAAGATTGTTCCCTCGCCCTCGATAGAATCGACGCAGAGAGCGCCGCGGTGGCCTTGCACGATGCCGAGCACGGCGGAGAGGCCGAGGCCACGCCCGGTAAATTTCGTGGTGAAGAAGGGTTCAAAGATGCGCGTGAGCAGGGCGGGTGCCATGCCATGGCCGTTGTCGCGGATCGTGAGCACGGTGTAATCGCCGGCGGGAAGATCGGGGGCGCCGATGGCGCGGGCGAAGAGCGCGGGGTCGGCGCGTTGCGGGTGGGTGGTGAGTTCGATGCAGCCGCTGGGGGCGTTGCCGATGGCGTCGGCGGCGTTGAGCACCAGATTCATGATGATCTGGCGGAGTTGGGTCGCGTCGCCGAGCACGGGCGGCAGGCCGGGCGCGAGGCTGAGGGCGAGGCGGATGTTTTTGCCGATGCTTACTTCGAGCAGGCCGACGGTGCCGCGGACGAGTTCGTTGAGATCGACGGGGGCGGTGGCGAAGTTGCTTTTGCCGGCGTAGGCGAGCATCTGCTGGCAGAGTTCGGCGGCGCGGCGGGCGGCGAGTTCGATCTGGCCGAGGGACTCGGCGGCGTCGCCGGGCGGCAGGTCCATGCGGGCGAGGCTGGCGTGGCCGAGGACGGCGGTGAGGAGGTTGTTGAAATCGTGGGCGATGCCGCCGGCGAGGACGCCGAGGGATTCGAGGCGTTGGCCCTCGGCGAGTTTGCGTTCGAGGAGGGTTTTCTCCGCTTCGGCGAGCTTTTGCGCGGTGATGTCGATCGTGAGGCTGTCAATGAATTCGAGGCGATCGTGGGCATCGTAGAGGCCGTGGCCGACTTCGAGCACCCCGTGTTCGCGGCCGTGGCGGTCGCGGATGCGGTATTGGATTTGGAAGGGGCGGCGGGAGGAGGTGCCGGCGAGGATCGCGGGCCAGACGAGGGGGAGATCGTCGGGATGGATGAGGCTGGAGTAGAGGATGCGGCCGGAGAAGAAATCCTCGGCGAGGTAACCGGTGAGATTTTCGACGCCGCGGCTGATGTAAATCGCGGGGTAGCCGGGGGTGACGGAGCAGCGCACGGACATGCCGGGCAGCTGGTCCATCATGCTGTCGAGGAGGCGGCGGTTTTCGGCGAGGGCGAGTTCAGCTTCGCGGCGCGCGGTGATATCGCGTTGCGTGCCCCAGGCGCGGAGGAGCCGGCCGTTTTCGACGATGCCGACGAGGCTGTTGAGAAAAATCTTGGGGCGGCCGTTGAGATCGGTCTCGTGGGTCTCAACGTCGGTGAGGCGGTGGCCGGGGGCGGTCAGGAAGGCACGGAGGAAGGCGAGGTTGGCAGGGTCTTTGGGGTCTAGGATCGCCGAGAGCGGGGTGCCGACGATCTCGGCGGCGCGGGTGCGGCCGTAGGCGCGGGCCATGGCGTCGTTGCACTCGGCGAGGTAGGCGTGGGTGAAGAGGTGGCTGATCTGGAATTCGACGTCGGCATCGAGGGGCACGGGCACGCGATTCTCGCATCGCCAGATGGGTTCGGCGCTCTGGCTGATGAAGGTGCGGTAACGTTCCTCGCTGGCGGCGAGGGCGAGTTGGGCGGTGTGGAGCTCGGCGGTGCGTTGTGCGACCTGGTTCTCGACGAACGCGGTGCGCCGGCTGCGCGTGTGGACGACGAGGCCGAGTGCGCCCGAGGTGAGCAAACCGAGTGCGAGGAGGAGCCACGACAATGAGCCGCGCTGGGAGGCGAGCCAGGCGGGGTTGGGGCGGAAGCGGAGTTCCCACGAGCGCGTCCAGAGTGCGAATGGTTCCACGACCACGCCGGGCCCGGCGAATTCGGTTTCGGGCGGAAGATTTTTTACCAGGGGGCGACCCTCATGACGAATGAAGCCGAGCACCGGGCCCTCGGCATCGGGGGACCGGTCGATCAGGAGAACATCGGCAACGGGCAGGCCGCCGGCGGAAAGCGGACCGATGGCGGCGAGAAAGTTCTCCAAGCGCAACGCGCCCGTGATCATGCCGCGGAAAGGGCCTCTCGGTGCGCCGGTGGTGTCGAGGTGATAGACGGGCAGGTAAACGAGCAACCCGAGGACGTTCTCCTCCTTGGTGAGTAGGGGGAGGCGCATGGACAGCGCGATGTCGTGGGTGGCGACAGCATTTTTCATGAGCCGTTGACCGCGACCGGAGTAGAGGTTGAAGCCGAGCGCGGGGAGGTTGGGCGTGACGGGCTCGGTGTAGAGGATGGGCAGATAGTTCTCTGCGGGGGGCGAGGGGCTGAAGGTAGCGGTGTCCCCTATGCGGCTGTAGATATGGAAATCGGGGAGACCGCCGGCTCGCTGCGCGGCTTCAAAGGCGGCGCGTTCGGCGGCGGGAACAAGCGGCGACCACTCGATAGCTTGGAGGGCGGGGTAGTGAAGGAGGCTCTGGGCGGCCGCACCTTGAAACGCAGTGCGGCTCACCGCAGGGGAAAATGTTTGGAGCGTGCGGATGTTCTCGAGGGTGTCGCGGCAGACGCGGGCACTGTCGCGGAGGACATGAATGTAGCCGTGAACCTGCCGGGAGAAGCCGAGTGTCAGTTCGCGCTCAAGGGCGCGGTTGTAAAGCCAGCAGCCGGTGGCGGTGAGCGCGGCGCCGATGACAAACGTGACAATGCCGGCGCTCGACTTGAGGGGGGGATTTTTTTTCGAAACCGACGGAAGCGGGGCGCGGGCGGACGGCATGAGGCGTGGCGATCAGGTCAGTCGAGCAGGTCGCGCACGGCGCGCTCGAGGTCGGGGCGCGTGAAGGGTTTGTGCAGATAGGCGAGGGGGCCGCCGCCGGCGTGGCGGGCGAGGAGATCGCCTTCGTTGAAGCCGCTGATGATGAGGACGCGCACGGCGGGGCGCACGCGGCGGAGTTCTACAAGGGTTTGTTCGCCGGTGAGGCCGGGCATCAAAAGATCGAGCACCACGAGATCGAAGCCGACAGGCTCGGCTTGGAACAGGGTGAGCCCGGCGTGGCCGTCGGCGGCGGCCTGGGTGGTGAAGCCGAAGGAGCGGAGCATCGCGGTGGCGACGGCGCGCACCGAGTCGTCGTCGTCGATGACGAGGACGCGCGCGCGTTGCTGCCACGGGGTGGCGGAGGTGACGGGGGCGGGGAGCGCGGGCGCCCCGGAGATGGCTGGCAAAATGAGCGTGAAGGTGGTGCCGCGGCCGACGGCGCTCTCGACGAGCAGGGCGCCGTCGTGGCCGCGGACGATGCCGAGCACGGCGGCGAGGCCGAGGCCGCGGCCGGTGAACTTGGTGGTGAAGAAGGGATCGAAGATTTTGGCGAGCACTTCGGCGGACATGCCGGGGCCGGTGTCACGGACCTCAAGAAAGACGCAGTTGCCGGCGGGGCGATCGGCGCCGGTGACGGCGTGATTGAGGGCGGCGGGGTCGAAGTGGCGGAGTCCGGTGGTGAGCGTGATTTCACCGCCACGGTCGCCGATGGCCTCGGCGGCGTTGATGACGAGGTTCATGACGATCTGCCGGAGCTGCGTGGCGTCGGCCATGACGGCGGGCAGATTTTGGCCGAGTTCGAAGGAAAGGGTGGCGCGATGGCCGACGGAGATTTTTAGCAGCGAGCGCAGGCCGTCGATAAGCGCGGTGAGATTCGCGGGCTCGACGACGAAGCGGCCCTTGCCGGCGTAGGCGAGCATCTGCGCGCAGAGTTCGGCGGCGCGCTGGCCGGCGACCTCGATCTGGCGGAGGGAAATTTCGGCGGCGGTGGAGCCGGGGGGGAGTTCGAGCCGGGCGAGGCTGGCGCCGCCGAGGACGACGGTGAGGAGGTTGTTGAAATCGTGGGCGATGCCGCCGGCGAGGAGGCCGAGGCTTTCGAGTTTTTGGGAATCGAGGAGCTTGCGCTCGAGGGCGAGGCGGCCGGCCTCGGAATTTTTCTGGGCGGTGATGTCGATGGCGAGACCTTCGAGAAACTGGAGGCTACCGTCGGGCTTGTAAACGCCGCGACCGCGCGAGAGGACCCATTTCTCGGTGCCGTCGCGGTGACGGATGCGGTATTCGACCTCAACGGGGGTGTGGTTTTTGAGGGCCGCGCGCGTTTCGTCGCGAATGCGGTTAATATCGGCGGGATGGGTGACATCGCGGAAGTGGATTTGCCCGGCCGTGAATTCGGCGGCGGTATAGCCGGTGAGGGGGAGCGTGCCTTCGCTCACGTAGATCACCCCGAGGCCCTTTTCGGTGTAGCGGCAGCGGTAGGCCATGCCGGGGAGGGTGCGCACGAGGCTGTCGAGCTGGCGCTGGCTTTCGCTCAACTCGGCGGTGCGTTCATAGACGAGTTGTTCGATGACGGCGGTGCGGCGCAACTGACTGCGGAGAAAAACGCCGAGCCAGCCGGAGAACATGAGGCCGAAGGCGAGGACGAGCCAACTCCGGCTAACCGGCTGGGCGGCGAGCCAGGAGGCGGTGGGGCGGGCCCAGAGTTCCCAGTGGCGGCCGGCGTGGTCGAGGGGCAGGGTGATGTGGATGCCAGCGGAGATATCCTCGGTGGTGGGCGGGGTTTCTGAGGGGGCGCCCGGGGTGGCGGAATGATAGTGAAGGAACTGCCGTTCGGTCGGAGCGGAGCGGTCCACGAACAATACATCGACGCCGAGTTCGCCCATGCGGGTGAACATCGCTTCGAGCAGATCGCGGAGCCGAAACACGCCCAGGATGTAGCCGCGGAGTTGGGCGTCCTTGGGGATGGCGTCGGCGGGGGCGACGGGGCGGTCAAAGACCGGCAACTGCATGATGTAGGCCCAGGAATTGGCGGGGTTTTTACCGGTGAGCAAAGGGAGCCGTCCCGAGGCGCCGAGTTTGCCGGAGACCGCGATTTTTTCGAGAACGGGCCACGAGACGCCGGAGGCGAGGTCGAAGCCGAGGGCCAGCTTGTTGTCGGCGTAGGGCTCGACGTAGAGGACGGGGAAATAGTGGGGCCGGTCTCGGGCGCGATGAAGGGTGGTGACGTCGATGCGTTCGGTGAATTGGAAATCGGGGAAACCCTCGGCGCGAACCCGGGCCTCGGTCCGCGCGCGATCGGCGGCGGGAATGCGGGGCACCCATTCGAGCGCCTGAACGGAGACGCTTCGGGAAATCAGATCGCGGGCGGCGCCGGCGAATTCGTCGCGGCTGACTTCGTTCGAGTAGTTGAAAAGATTGCGGAGGGCGTAGAGCGGCTCGACGTTGCGGAGGAGATAATCTTCTACGCGCAGCGTGACGTTGGAGGCGCGGCGTTCAAATTCACGGCGGAGTGAGGCGCGTTCGCCGATGCGAATCAGGCCGAAGGCAACCAAGCTGATAGCAGTGCCGAGTGCGAGGGCCCACCACGGCGCGTGGCGGCGATGAAATAAAGCAGGGAGGACTTTAGGCTGTTTGACGGTGTCAGCGGGGCTCCGGTTCACGGTGCAAACGAAGCAGATGCGCGCGCCTTGGCAAGGGCGCGTGCGGCGCGGAGCGATGGGAGCGCAGGGGATGGACGCGGAAGGGCGCGGCAAAAAACTCACGGGCAGGACTCCCGTGTCGCTTCATCTCAGAGCACGTAAGGCAGCGGGAAGCGGCCCATCAGGGCAGCGACGCGGGTCTTGGCGCCAGCGAGGGCGGCGGCTTCGTCGGGGGTGCCGATGGCGGGGAGCACGATGTGGATGCACGCAGCGATCTCGTCCATGTCGGCTTCGAGGAGGCCGCGCGTGGTGACGGCGGGGGTGCCGATACGGATGCCGGAAGCCTGGAAAGGGGAACGCGTCTCGTAGGGGACGGTGTTTTTGTTGAGCGTGATGTGCGCGAGATCGAGGGTCTCCTGGGCTTTCTTGGCGGTGAGTTCGGGGAGGTTGCCGCGGAGATCGACGAGGAAGAGATGGTTGTCGGTGCCGCCGGTGAGGATTTTGTAGCCGCGTTTCGTCATGGCGGCGGCGAGGGCGCGGGAGTTTTTGACGATCTGCTCGGAGTAGGTCTTGAACTCGGGTTTGAGGCACTCGGCGAAGCAGACGGCCTTGGCGGCGATGACGTGCATGAGCGGGCCGCCCTGCGCGCCGGGGAACAGGGCGGAGTCGATGGCTTTCGCGTGAGCCGTCTTGCAGAGGATGAGGCCGCCGCGCGGGCCGCGCAGGGTCTTGTGCGTGGTGGTGGTGACGAAGTCGGCGTGCGGGACGGGCGAGGGGTGGACACCGGCGGCGACGAGGCCGGCGATGTGCGCAATGTCGGCAAAGAGGAACGCGCCGACGCTGCGGGCGATCTCACCCATGCGGGCGAAGTCGATGACGCGGGAGTAGGCGCTGGCACCGACGGTGATCATCGCGGGCTTCTCGCGTTCGGCGATGGCGGCGAGTTCGTCGTAGTCGATCAGGCCGGTGTCTTCGCGGACGCCGTATTGGACGAAGTTGTATTGCTTGCCGGAGAAGTTGGCGGGATTGCCGTGGGTGAGGTGGCCGCCGTGGCTGAGGTTCATGCCGAGGATCTTGGCGCCCAGCGGGAGGACGGCGGTGTAAACGGCGAAGTTGGCTTGCGAGCCGGAGTGAGGCTGGACGTTGGCATGCTGGGCCCCGAAGAGTTTTTTCAACCGGTCCCGGGCAAGGTTCTCAGCCATATCGTGGAACCTGCAGCCTCCATAGTATCTCTTTCCCGGGTACCCCTCGGCATACTTGTTGGTCATGATGGACCCCATCGCTTCGAGAACGGCTCGCGAGACGAGGTTTTCAGAGGCGATAAGCTCGA
>JANXLP010000643.1 GCA_025355125.1 Opitutaceae bacterium
TCGAGCCGGCCGTCACCGTTCAGATCGGCGGCTTTGATCACGCCGGGAGTCGGATTCGTCGGGCTGGCGGAGACGTTGACATTGGATTGGGCGAACGTGCCGTCACCGTTGCCGAGCATCAGGCGCACGACGCCGTTGTAGCTGCCGTCCGTGACGATGGCATCCGGCTTGCCGTCCCCGTTAAAATCACCGACCGCCGCGTAGGCCGGGCGAAACCAAGGTTCCCCGCCTTTGGGGGTCGAGACCAGGGTGTTAAAGGTGGGTGTCTGGGCAAACGAGCGACTGGGAACCGCGAGCGCGGCCAACGCGGAAACGGCCAGGAGGGCGCGCGCTTGGGCGACCAAGCGTAAGCCAAACGGACGGATTTTGGATGTGGGGGTGGTGTTCATAGCTGGAAAAGTGGGAAGGATCGAAAAGGCATTGCCGCCAACCATGTGCCGGGGGAGGTTCGGTGGGTTGCCTGGGGCGTGCAGGGCGGCGAGGCGTGATGTCATGATGAAGGCGTGGGCCATGGGTGAACGCTTAGCGGACACTTTCCGCCCCACGGCCCGCAAACTCCCGGTGACGAACGACGGACCCTTTGTGACCAACGTGGCAGCAGGCGGCCCGGCGGGAGATAAGTGGTTTCCGTGCTGGATTGCGGGGGGTTACCCTGCAATTTCCTGAGGACTACCGCTAGCTTCTGTCCCTCGTCGGAGGCACCCCGCGCCGTTTCGTAAAGCAGTGCCGCCTCCGCCGCCTCATTCGTGCTGGCAGTCAAAACCTCAGTCCTACCTATGACCAATCCTCCAGCTCCCGCGCTCCCGCCCGGGACCACTGACAAGGCACCGCAGTGGAAAATCTCCCCGGCTAACGGCAAGTATTACATCAATTCCGTCGCCGTGTCGGCCGACGGTGAACACGTGGTGGGCGGCACGTTTTATCATCACTACAATCCCACCGAATCGCGCCGCGGTCCGGCGCTGCCGGCATCGCCGGTGGGGAACGGGTCTTCGCCGGACGATGGGAAATTTGGGGTCTACTGTTACGATGCCTCCGGCCGGCTGCTGTGGGCCGACGAGTTTGAGGGCTGGCAGGGTGTCTATTGGGTGGCGATCTCGGCCGATGGCTCGCGGGCGGCCGCCGGCGGATTTATGTCGCAAAGTGCCCCGCAGGGGTTCGTGCGCGCGTATGACGTCGGCGCCGGGGGTAGGTCGCTGCTTTCGATCCCGACGGAACAGCGCGTGAATCAAGTGGCGCTCTCGCGCGACGGCGCGTGGCTGGTGTCAGCCGCGGAGACGCTGCGGTTGTTCAAGCACGTCGGCGGCATCGCCCGGCCCGAGTATGAGCAGGCGGATGAGTTCAAGCCGAACCACACGATGGGGATCGTGAGCGCGGCGATTTCGGGGGACGGGCTCACGGTGGTGTGCGCGGATTTCGCCGGGCAGATCCGGGTGTTTGCCAACGTGGCCGGGAAGCTGACGCTGCGCGCCCATTGGAAAGTGCCGGGGACGGAGCGGGAGGATTTTTGCCATATGATCGATCTCGCCCCGGATGGTAAAACCTTCGCGGCGGGCGGGGCCGACGGAGCATTTTATTTTTTCGACGTGGCGGCGTTCATCGCGCAGGGCGGGCCCACGGGCCGCTATGATACGGGCGTGGCGGGCGCGGTGTATGGGGTCGCCGTGGAGGGCACCGGCCGCGCGTTTGCCGGGGTGGTAAACGTCCCGGTCGTGAACGACACTCAAGCGGGAAAACTCTACGTCGTGCCCGTGCCGCCGGGCGCTTCCGGGGCGGCGGCGCAGTTCCCACTGGCGCACAATCCGAACAGCGTCGCGCTCAATGCGGCCCGCCGCCTGTGTGCGGTGGCCGACGGGCACCCCGATGGCACGCCGGGGTGTTTTTACCTGTTCGACCTCGCCGCCGGTGCATTGCGGTGGCAATGCCCGGCGGGCAACATGAGCTGGCCCGTCGTGATCGCCGCCGACGGCAGCGCGGTGGTGGGCGGCAGCGATGACTCGAATATTTATTACTTAACGCCGTAGGCCAGTGGCCGTTCCTGTCGATGATTCGATTCCGCTTCACCAAGCCCCACCTGCTCTGCGCGGCCTATGCGCTCATCCATACGCTGGTGCACCTCTCGGCGTGGTGGTTTGAGGTGGCGCCGGGGATCTCGATCTCGATCTGGTATCCGCCCAGCGGGCTGGCGCTCGCACTGCTGGTGCTGCTGGGGCCGCGGTATGTGGGGGTGGTTTTTCTGGTCAACTTCGCCACTTCCGGGTGGGCCGCTTCGTCGAGCGCGCTCTGGTCGGCCATTTTTTTCCCGGCGCTGCTGACGGTCAACTATGCGGTGGCGGCCTGGCTGGTGCGCCGCTACCTCGGGTCGCGACTGCTGCCCGGCGGCGCCCGGGGCACGATGATATTTTGCGCAACGATTGTCGGCGCCCCGCTGGTGGCCGCGTCGATCGGCACCGTTGTGGCCGCGGTGATGAGCGGGCGGCACCCGCCCCTCTCGTTGTCCCAGTTCCTGCACTCGGTCCGCGACTGGTGGATCGGCGATGCGAGCGGGCTGCTCACGGTGGTGCCGATGGCGATGGTGTTTGTCGGGCCGTGGCTCGACGGCCGGCCGGTGGCGGGCGGCCTGGGCGCGCGGAGGATCGCCGATCTGAGTCTGGCGTTTCTGCGGGGCGCGACCCTGATCGGCACGCTGCTGCTGGTGCTGATCGTGCCGGTGCTGCGCGACCAAAGGGCCTTTTACCTGTGCTTCCTGCCGCTGGTGTGGATCTGCGTCCACCACGGTTTACCGGGCGCGACGCTGGCGACGCTGACGGTGATGATGGTCGGACTGCTCGGGATGCGCCTCGTCGGAACGACGGCGGAGTATTCGTATGTGTTCCTGCTCTTCGCGGTGGCGGTGGCGGGGGTCGGCCTCGGGCTCGGCACCCTCGTGACGCGGCGCAACGAGGCGGAGGCGCGGCTGGCCGCGAGCAACGTCGAACTCGCGCACCTCCGGCAGCTTGAGTTCGACGAGAAAACTGCGGCTGTTTTGTCCGAGGAAAAAGCCCGGCTCGAGGTGCTCCGCTACCAGCTGAATCCGCACTTCCTCTACAATTCGCTCAACTCGATCTACGGGCTGCTGTTCGAAAACGCGCGCGACGCGGGGGAGATGGTGCTGCGGTTGGCGGAGTTTTGCCGCGCCACGCTGACCCGGGGGAACGACGTGCCGACGCTCGGCGCCGAAATCGAGGCCCTCCGCAGCTACCTCGACGTCGAAAAAGTGCGCTGGGGTGAAAAGCTGCAGATCGAATTCGCGGTGGCCCCGGATGTCGCCGCGGTGAAGCTACCGCCGTTTCTGCTCCTGCCGCTGGTCGAGAACGCGATCAAATACGGGAGCCTGACCTCGCCCGATGTGTTGCGGCTGGAGATTCACGCGCAGCGCACCGGCCCCGGCGTGCGCATCCGCATCGCCAATACGGGCGCATGGCTGCCGCCCGACGCGACCCGCCCGGACTCGACGGGCATCGGCCTGGAAAACCTGCGGCAGCGGCTGGGGCGGTATTATCCCGGCGCGCACAGCTTCGCGATCGAGGCGAAAGACGGCTGGGTGGTGGCCCGGCTCGAGTTGGCCACGAGCGAGCCGCGGAGCGCACCGGCGGAGCCCGCGCGGCCGGAGGGTCAGGCCGCATGAGAGCGCTGATCGTCGATGACGAGGCGCCGGCGCGCGCGGCGCTCCGCGGACTGCTGCGCGCCCACCCGGCAATCACGCTGGCCGGCGAGGTCAACTCGATCGGCGAAGCGCAGCGCCGGTTGGGGGGCGACGACTACGATGTGGTGTTCCTCGACATCCAGCTGCGCGGGGGCACGGGCTTCGAGCTGCTGCCCTTTGTGCGACCGGAGGCGCGGATCATCTTCGCCACGGCGTCCGACCAATTCGCGGTGCGTGCGTTCGAGGTCAATGCGCTCGACTATCTCATCAAGCCGATCCGCCCCCAGCGCCTCGACGATGCCCTGCGGCGTCTGGCCCTCCCGCGCGACGAGACCCCGCCCGCGGCGGCAGCGGCGCCGGCGCTGACGTCGGGCGACCTGGTGTATCTCAAGATCGGCAACGGCACCTCGCGCTTCGTCGCGGTGGGCGCTATCGCCGCCATCGCTTCCAACGAAAACTATTCGGAAGCGCTGCTCGGCGACGGCACGCGGCTCTTCGTGCGGCGCACGATGAAATCGTGGGAAGACACGCTGCCGGCGGCGCATTTTGTTCGGGTGCACCGGACGACGATCATCAACCTGACCCGCTACCGCGGGGCGGATCGCGAGAGCTACGAGACCACGCTGCTGCATCTTGACGGCGTCGCGGAACCGGTGCGCGCGAGTTTCCGCTACCTCCCGGAGCTGCGCACGCGGCTGGCGGCGATCGGCCGGCAGCTGTGAGGGTAATTTTGACGACGAGGCCGTTCAGGGCACCTCGTAAACTTCGACGAGGGCGATGCCGGTGGTGCCGCCTTCGCCGCTGATCTGGGCGGTGTAGCCGCCGGGGGGCAGCGTGAGGAGCAGGGCGGCGTCTTTGGAGCTGTTGGCGAAGGGGAAGGCGCCGACGCTGGCTCCGGTGTTCGCGATGGCGGCGTTGCCGGCCCAGTCGTCGTTGGTGTAAAGTTTGGTGGAGCCGCGGTAGATTTCGAGTTTCGGATTTACGAGCGCACCTTCCACGCCGAACGGCGTGAGTGCGGGGCCGGCGGCGCGGATGAGCACGGTCTTGGCGGTCGCGCCGCCGATGGTGAAGCCGGCGATCAGGATATCCGCATCCGTGCCGACTTGGGTGCGGGCGGAGAGGTTGATCAGGCGCGGGGTGGTCGGGGTGAACGTGCCGGGAGCGGTGGCGTCGTAGATCTCGGCGAGGGCGGTGCCGGTGCCGCCGTTTTTACCGGAAATCTGGATGGAGTAACTGCCGAGCGGCGTCGCCGCGTTGTAGAGTGCGGCGTCTTTGGGCGTCGTGCCGGTGAAGGCGAAGGCCCCTACGCTCGCGAAGTCGAAGCTGCCGGCCCAGTCGTCGTTGCCGGCGATTTTGTTGGTGCCGGCGAAGAGGTCGATCAGTGGATCGGCGAGAGCGCCGCTGACACCGAAGCCCGCCAGCGTGGGGCCGACGCCACGCATGAGCAGTGGCTTGGTGCCGATCGCGCCCGCACCGCCGACGACGGTGCCGACGATGAGGGTCTGCGCGCCGGTGCCGGCTTGGGAGCGGATGGCGAGATTGCTGATGCGGCCGGAGTCGGTGGTCGTGGCAATCGACAGGTTGACGGCGGTGGTGGTGGCGCTACCCGCGCCGTTGGTGATCACGAGGGTGTAGCCGCCGGCGACGAAGGATTGGGCGCTGGGGATGACGAGGGTGGAGTTGGTGGCTCCGGCGATGGGAAGGCCGTTGAGCCGCCACTGGTAAGTGAGTCCGCCGCCGGTCGCGCTAACGGTCATGACGACGGTGCTGCCGGGGGTGACGGTGAGCGCCAGTGGCTGGGAGGTGATGACGGGGGGCGTCTCGGGCTCGCCGCGCACGATGGTGTTGGCGCCGGCATCCACGATGTAGATGACGCCGGATTTACTGATCGTGATGGCGATGGGGTTGACGAAACGGGCGTTGGTGCCGGAGCCGTCCACGCTGGTAAAATCGGAGGGGACACCGCCAATGGTGGTGACCACGCCCTGCGGGGTGATGCGGCGGATGCTTTGATTATCGGTATCGGTGACGACAACGTTTCCCGCCTGATCGACGGCGAGGGCGTAGGGATATTTGAAACGCGCGGCGCTGCCGGTGCCGTTGGCGTTACCAGTGACGCCGGGGTCGCCGGCCAGAGTCGTGACGGCGCCCTCCGGCGTAATTTTGCGGATGGTGTGGTTGCTGGTGTCGGCCACGTAGATGTTGCCGGCGGTATCGGTAGCAATGCCGTTGGGAGCGTTGAAACGGGCGACGGTGCCGGTGCCATCGGCGGTGCCGGTTTGGCCGGCGAGGCCCGCGAGGGTGGTGACGACGAGCTCGGGGGTGATCTTGCGGATGACGTGATTGAAACTGTCGGCCACATACAGGTTGCCGCCGGCGTCGATGGCGACGCCGGCGGGCGTGTTGAAGGTCGAAGCGGCAGCCTGACCGTTGATGCTTCCGGTCCGGAGGGGCATTCCGGCAAAGGTGGTGACGTTGCCGGTGGGAGTGATGAGGCGGATCGCATCGTAGAAACCATCCGATGCGTAGAGATTGCCGTTGGCGTCGAGGGCGAGGCCTTGGGTGTCGCCGAGGCGCGCGGCGCTGCCGTTGGCATTGAAATAATCACGGTCGCCTGCGAGACCGACGAGGGTGGTGACCGTGCTATCCGCGGTGATCTTGCGAATCGTGTTATTGCCGGTGTCGGCGACAAAGAGGGTCTCGGCGGAGTTGACCGCGATCGCGAGGGGCTGGTCGAAGCGGGCGGCGCGGCCAATTCCGTCCGCAAAGCCGAAGGTGCCGCCGGGGCCGGCAAAATTGGTAACGACGCCCGCCGAGGTAATCTTACGGATGGTGTAGTTGAAATAGTCGCTGACGTAGAGATTGTCGCCGCGATCAACGGACACGCTGATGGGGCCGTAAAAGCGCGCGCCGGTGCCGGTGCCGTTGGCGCTGCCGCGGAGTCGGGCGGCGCCGGCGAAGTTGGTCACGGCGCCGGCGGGAGTGATCTTGCGGATGTTGTGGGCGCCCACGTCGGAGACGAAGATATTGCCGGCGCTATCGACGGCTACTCCGATGGGGCCGATAAAACGGGCGTTGGTGCCGGTGCCGTTGGTGATGCCGGTGAGGCCGGCGCCGCCGGCAAGCGTCGTGACGATGCCGCTGGGCGTGATTTTCCGGATGAGGTTGTTGCCGTTGTCGGCGACGTAGATGTTGCCGCTGCTGTCGAG
>JANXLP010000669.1 GCA_025355125.1 Opitutaceae bacterium
ATCCGCCGGCACCCAGTCACGCAGGTCGGGCGGCAACAGCAGCGGGGTGTCTCGGTCAATATTCACGTATCGGGCCATATCCAATTACATAGCAATTACTAGGCCAAGTATCAGCCTAAGTCCGACAGCCTGCTAGGCGAGGCCATTCTATCGATCAACGACCGACGGCTGATCGAGGGCTGATATGACCGATCAACTCCAGCTCGCTATTAAGACGGCGAAGCCGGTGATCACGCCGGCCGAGATCGAGCACGTCTGCCGGTTGCTGTTCAAAAAACAGGGGTGGGTGATGGCGAAGGTAATGGAGGCCGAAAACGGCATCGACGACCGCACCCTCCGCCTCGCTGCCGAGCATAGCGACGGCCGCATCTTGAGCGGGCAGAAAGGCTATCGATATTTTGATCGCACGACGACCATCGAGGAGGCCGACCGGGCCGCGACCTGGCTGGAGTCGCAAGGCCGGAAAATGTTGAATCGCGGCGGCGCGATCCGCCGGCGAATGCACCGCTATGCGTGGGAAAAGAATGTGACCCCGGCGGACGTCTCCGCCGGGGCCATTTCGGGCAGCCAGAGAGCGACGCAGGCCGCACTCACCCTAGGGAAAGTGTCAACTTGAGGGCGGAAAATGGATGTGTTTAACGCACTTCTCGAAGAACGCGCCGACATGGCGGCAAGCGTTGATCCCAAGAGAATCCACGCGGTCAATCCGCACGTCAGTGAGGCGAAACGACTGATCAAATTCGACGCGTGGGTGCGCGGTCAGTTGGCGACTCGGATTGACTGGACCTGGGCGGGCAACCAGCGCGAACGTCGCATCGAGCAATGCCGGATTTGCCTGGAGAAAATGGTCCTCGAACTGTGGCGGCGCGGCTGGCTGCTCGACGGCAAGAAATTGGCCGCACGGATTGTGAGTGTGCTGGACGCCGTCGCCGCCCAACAGAAGAGGCAGACCGTGCAGGATTTCTGGGCCTACTTTCAGACGGCGGTGAAGCGTTTCGTCGGTGCCAACGCCGAAGAGCTGCAGGCCGAGGCCATGCGGGCGGGTTCCCACGTCGGCCAGCTACTCAGCGCGTATGGCGTGAAGGCCGCGCCGACCGCGCCGACGTTGCCCGAGCTGATCGCCCAGCGGGCGGGTGAGGTTGCGACGGCAAAGGCCGCGACGTTGCGGGAGAAACTGAGCGCGGCGCGGGTGCGTGTGAAGGCCGACGATGCACAGGCCCGGCTGTTCTGACGCCTTGCAAGATCGATGCACGCGCCCGGAAAACGCGGTTTTATCAAACCTTTGTCTTTTTGTTCGATTCGACTGATTTCGTTATCAAAGTCCTCGAATCCGCCCACTGCGTTGTAAGTCGCTGATTTTCGCGATCCTTCCGCCTGTTTCGGGCTGATTTATCCTTTATCAACTCCCTTGGCAGACCTCAACGGTTTCCCTTTCAACCCCGCCTTGTCCCCGCCCCATCCGTGTCTATCCGTGTTCATCCGTGGTTAAAAAAATCCGCCCACCATCCTTCCGGTTTTCGCGTCGTTTCGCGTCTTTCGCGGGCACCCTCTTCGTTCCGCTCCTGCTTCTACTCCTCGCGTTTATCGCTCTCACCCCTCTCGCCTCCGCCCACCCCATCCACACCAGCTATGCCGAAGCCGATTTCCGCCCCGAGACCAACAAACTCGAAATCGCCCTCCGCGTTTACCCCGACGACCTCGAAGCCGCTCTCTCCGCCCGCGCCGGCAAAAAGATCACCCTTGAGCACACCGCACCGCCCGCGTTCGACGTGCTCCTCCTCACCTACCTCCGCGCCACCTTTCTCCTCCGCGCCGCCGATGGCACTACCCCCACGCTCCACCTCGTCGGCCGCGAACTGAAAGACCGCGACCAACACCTCTGGATCTACTTCGAGTGTTCGCTCCCCGGCGGCCTCGCCGGCACCCGCCTCTCGCACCGCTTTCTCCGCGACGCCTTTCCCACCCAACTCAACGCCCTCCGCCTCGGCAAAACCGCCCCCACCGTCCTCTTCCTCAACGACACCGAAAAAGAACTTTCTCCGAGGTAGGGCGCGTTATCCCTAACGCGCCGCTCCGCCCCGCTGATCTCTCCGCCTAGCCGCAGCCCCCGCCCTCCGCCCCCCTCCGAAATCTCAACTCTAGACTCTCAGCTCTTCGCTCTTAGCCCTCACGCCTTCTCGATCCTCGCTCTCGCCGCCATGTCCGTCGTCCTCCTCCTCGCCCCGCTTTTCCTCATCTTCGAGGTCTGGCAGCTCTACATCGGCGAGCGCTACCTTGGCATAAAACAGATCGCCCGCAGCGCCGATCCCCGCGAACTCGGCTTGGGCGAGCTCACCGCCTTTTTTTGGGGCGGCGGTCTCATCCTCTACTGGCTCTGGATGCTCGCACTCCTCACGTTTTCCCTCGGTCGCGTGCATGGCTTCTGCCTCCTTGCAATTATCGGTCTCGGGTTCGGCCTCCGCCGCAATTGCCGCCTTCAATGGATCCTCGTCATCCTGACCGTCGAGGGTGCCATCCGTATCGGTCTGCTCGTCTCCCTCTGCGCGCTCGCCTGGCGCCGACTTTAGACGCTCGTTAAAAAATATTTAGGCAATTTCAGCGGGAACCGCCACTACCCGGTCAGCTCTATCCCGAAGCCAGCTATCGACACATCTAGGGTTTAAACCCTAGAAATCTAGGCCCACTGCGTAGTTCCACCGATGCCGCTCTAGCAGGCTGTCGGGCTTAAAGATTTTGGAATCCGGCGTCGGGTGAAAAATTGACGGCAAGAACAGGAGATTGGAGAAGGTTTTTTCGAGCGGAAGGGTGAAAGACGAGTGTTGGGCGGTAGCGCTGGGCGGTTT
>JANXLP010000677.1 GCA_025355125.1 Opitutaceae bacterium
CGCGAAGCGCCCCACCCCACCCCGCTTCTGCCCCCCGTTGCGCCGCCCACCCTGCGCTTGCCAAATCCGTTCCGCTCCGTTTTCCCTCCGACCGTGCGTCACAAGTTTTCCCTCATCCTCGCACTCTGCGCGTGGCTCCTCGCCACCGGGAGCCACTGGGATTTGGTGCAGACGTTCGCCTGGGGCCGCATGATCGCGGCCTACTCGCAATCGATGTCGTTTACGAAAGCCGTGCAAAAAACCTTCAGCGTCGAAGGCGGGTGCGGCCTCTGCGAAACCGTCGCCACCGCGAAGCAGAAACAATCCGGCGACACCGACGCCGCCGGTGCCGCCGGCAAATCCCTCGGCAAGATCCTCCTCGGCTTCGCCCCCGCCACCGCCGCGCCGCTCCTCCTCGCGCCCTCCGTTTTCTCATGGTTGCCTAGCGACCAGACCGCCCCGTCCCCCACCCCCGCCGCGCCCCCCGTGCCGCCGCCGCGATCCCTCGCCTGAGTTCCCGCGTAGCGCCGGCATTCCTGCCGGCCTCCGTTCCGCCCGTAGTGGCTGCGGCATCCTGCCGCAGTTCCGCGCCCGCTCCCCTCGTGCCCGCCTCATGCCAAAGGCCCGCTCCGCGCCCTCTCTGCCTCCTCCGTGCTCTCCATGTCCCTCTCCGTATTCCTATGAAATCCTCTCTTCTCTGCCTTCTCTCCACCACGTTCCTGATCCTCGCCGCCTGCTCCCGCCCTGCCCCGCCCGCCCTTTCTGAAATCTCAAATTCTAAATCTGAAATCCCCCCCTCCGCTCCCGCCGCCACCACCGCCCACGACATCCGCGGCGAGATCGTCACCATCGATCTCCCGCGCAAAATCCTCCTCATCCACCACGAGGAAATTCCCGGCTACATGCCCGCGATGACGATGGAGTTCACCGCCACCGGCATTGACCTCGCCACCCTCCGCGAGGGCCAGCGCCTCACCGCGCGCATGGGCCTCCCCATCGACGGCGTTTTCCCCCTCACCGCCTTCCGCATTCTCACGTCGCCACCCGACCCCGCCATCGCCGCCGCCGCCCTCACTCTCCGCCACGACACGTTCACGCGCGGCAAAAATGCCTACCGCGAAATCGGCGAAACTGCCCCCTCCTTCACCCTGCTCAATCAAGACGGCAAGCCAGTTGCTTTCGATCACTTCCGCGGCAAGCGCGTCGTCCTCAATTTCATCTTCACGCGCTGCCCCGTCGCCACGATGTGCCCCGCATCCACCGCGAAAATGATGGCGCTCCAAGCCGCCGCGCAGAAAGCCGACATCATCGATCTCGAACTCGTCTCGATCTCCTTCGACTCCGCCTTCGACACGCCCCCGGTCCTCAAAGCCTACGCCGACACCCGGGGCATCGACACCGCCCACTGGTCTTTTCTCACCGGCCCGGAAGCCGCCATCCGCGATCTCCTCGCGCAATTTGGCGTCATCGCCGAGCCCGGCGAGAATGTCTTCAAGCACTCCCTCGCCACGCTGCTCATCGGCACCGACGGTAAAATTCTCCACCGCATCGACGGCTCCGCGTGGTCGCCCGAAGAATTCCTCGCCCGCCTGAAACCTTAAGGCTTCCTACTCCCATACCCACTACCGTCATGCACCCCATCCTCTCCGCCATCCTCTTCGCCGCGCTCCTCCCCCTCGCCTCGCTCTCCGCAATCGCCAATCCGCAATCGCCAATCGCCAATCCCCAATCCCCCGCCCCCGCCGACACCCAGTGCTCCAGCCTCACCCGCGCCCCCGACGGCACGCTCCACCTCACCTACTACGGCCCCGCCCCCGCCGACTCCGCCCCCAAAGCTCGCACGCTCTGGCACGCCACCCTCGCGCCCGCCGCCACCGCATTCTCCGCACCCCGCCCCATCGTCACCACGCCACTCCTCATGGAGAACTGGGCCGACTTCGCCACCCTCGCCGTCGGCACCGACGGCGCCCTCACCGCCCAATGGTTTCAGACCAACGACTCCGGCGGCCAACACAGCTACGCCGGTTGGTTCGCCCGCTCCACCGATGCCGGCGCCACCTGGTCACAGCCCACGCCCCTCGGCCACGAATTCGTCGCCCTCGCCCCGCTCAGCGGTGGCCGCACCCTCGCCGTCTGGCTGGAGAGCACCCGCAAACACGACGCCCACGCCGCGCCCCGCCCCAAACACGATCCGTCTCTCAGCTCTCAGCCCTCAACTCTCAGCTCTCAACTTCCGTATTCCCCCTCCATGAAACTCATGGCCCGCCTCCTCTCGCCCGCCGGCACATCGCTCGGCGACTGGACCGTCGATCCCGACGTCTGCACCTGCTGCCAAAACACCGTCGCCGTCCTCCCCGACGACCGTGTCTTCGTCGCCTACCGCGGTCACACCCGCGATGAAATCCGCGACAACCTCCACAGCACCTTCGACCTCGCCTCCACCACTTGGTCCACCCCGGCCACGCTCGCCCCCGATCACTGGAAAATCCCCGCCTGCCCGGTCAATGGCCCCGCCGCCGACGCCCGCGACGACGCCCTCGCCGTCGCCTGGTTCACCGCCGCCGATGGCATCGCCCGCGTCCAAGCCCGCACCTCCGCCGACGCCGGCAAAACCTTCACGCCCCCCGTGGTCATCGACCTCGGCCACCCCATGGGCCGCCTCGAAACCGTGCTGCTCGCCGATCACTCCGCCGTCGTCCTCTGGATGGAAATGAAATCCGAGACCAACGCCGCCGGCCTCTACGCCCGCCGCCTTTTCGCCGACGGCACCCTCTCCGCGCCGCAACTCCTCACCGACACCACCCAAGCCCGCGCCAGCGGTTTCCCCCGCGCCGCCCTCCGCCCCGACGGCCACGTCCTCATCTCCTACACCCAAACCGGCGAGCCCAACCAAGTCCGCCTCCTCACCTTCAACCCCACCCCGCTCACCCGCGCCCCCTCCGCCCTCTCTTTGAAATCTCAAATCATAAATCCGAAATCCTCCGCCCTCATCGTCCCCGAACTCTGCACCACCCCTCTCGCCTCGCTCCACTGATCTCCGGACTTTCGGTTCCGAAGTGGCACGGGCATCCTGCCCGTGGGTTTGATTCTAAATTTCAACCACCATAGGTATGCACTCTTCCACCTCTCCACTCACTCCATGAAAACACGACTCCTCTTCTCACTCCTCCTTGTCGTCGCTCCCACCGTTCACGCCGCCGCAACCGGCACCGCCCCCACCGCCGAAGCCGCCGTCAAACGCCACCCCCTCCGCGGCGTGATCGTCGCCATCGACGCCGAAAAATCCGCCTTCCGCGTGAAACACGAAGCCATCCCCGGCGTGATGGGCGCGATGACGATGCAGTTCAAAGTGGACGCCACCGCGCTGAAAATCTTCAAAGCCGGCGACCCCATCACCGCCCTCATGTCCCGCCAAGGCACCGCCTGGGTCCTCGAAGAAGTGAAGCCCGCCAAGTAACGCCCCGCCGGCCGCGCCCGCACGTCTTGCCCCGGCGTCGCACCCCGCCAAGCTCGCCCCGTGCCCAACCTCTTCGTCTTCGCCGGACCCAACGGCGCCGGCAAGACCACCTACGTCCGCGATTTCCTCCAGCAGGAGATGTGTTGCCGCGAATTCGTAAACGCCGACCTCATCGCCGCCGGCCTCTCTCCGTTCGACCCCGACCGCGCCGCCTTCGAAGCCGGCCGCATCATGCTCCGCCGCCTGCGCGACCTCGCCACAAGACGCGAGGATTTTTCCTTTGAGACCACACTCTCCGGCTATGGCTACGTGCCGTTCCTCGCCGATCTCCGCACCGCCGGTTACCGCATCCGCCTCGATTTTCTCTGGATTCCCGACCTCGACATCACGCGCAGTCGCATCCGCCAACGCGTAAAGAAAGGTGGCCACGACATCCCCGACAACGTTCAACAACGCCGCTTCCGCGTCGGCATCCGCCATCTCGCGCAGCACTACCGGCCGCTCCTCCACGAATGGCGGCTCTACGACAACACCGGTCGTGAACCCCATCTTGTCGCCCGCGAGAAAGACGGTGTGCTCACCGTCATCGACACCCCGCGCCTTGCCTTCATCGAGCAGTCCGCCAGCGTCGCTTTCATGCCCCCTACACCTCCGCCATCGCTGGAAGAAGCCCCCGCCTTCATCCCCGACGACGAGACCCGCCGCTCCCTCCGCGCCATGCGCCGCGCCTACGCCCGCGTCGTCCTCGAAAACAAAGCCTGGGGCCTCCCCGTGATCCAATGGCGCGAAGGCCGTGGCGTCGTCGAAGTCCCGCCCGAGCAACTCGAGCCCCTCGCCCGCCGTATCCTCGAAGTGGACGGCGACCCGCTCCCCCCCGAAGAAGAGCGCGCCCTCCTCGCGCACCTCAAAATTTAATTGGCCTCCTCCCCTGTCAGGAGCCGCCATTTAACGCCGCAGTAGCACACGCCCGATCCCCGCCCGCCCCAGTTCCATGAAGACGCTCACCGCTCTCCTCTTCATCATCGCGCTCTTCGGCAGCAACACTTCCTCTGCCTCCTCCACCCTGCCCAAGGTTGCTCCGTTTTCTGCGCTACCAATGAGCGACGTGCTCCGCGTCACCATCTTCGTGGAAAATTGCTTCGGCCCCTCCACTCATGCCGAGTTCGCGTATCGTCCCTATGGCTCCGGTCATTTCGACGTGGTAAAACTCAAATCTTCTCCCGCGCTTTTCGGCAACAAACGGAAAATTGAACACCTGCCTTTGGGCCAAATCCAACTCGATCCCGGCGAAACCGAAAAACTCGACACCCTCATCGCCGCCTACCGCTCTCCGCCAATTACCGAAGTCATCCAATTGAGCGGAAACGTTTATTTTACCATCAGCCAACTCCGCGGCAACCGGGTCATTGCCGAGGAATCCTTCAAAAATCCGTCTGATGATCGGACTCTCCCGCCCGGGCAGGCGCTGACTTTTTGGACCCTACTCGCTGCTGCGGAGCGCGCTCGTTAGCGACCGCTCGGGCAGGCAACACTCGGCGGCTGGGCTACACCGCGCCAGCGCCATCCTTGACTTCTCCCGCGCCCGCGCCGGGTGAGATTCAAACTCTGCCAACGGCTCCACCGTCCACGCCCGACACCGCGCTCTCCACGTCCTCCGCGTTTAAAATTCCGAACCCTGATTCGATTCCCCGCAGTTCAGGCACGGTTTTAATCACCCCCGCGCCCGTTCCCACCGGATTTGGATCGCCCTCTCCGTCATAGCTGAGATTTCCGCTCAAGTTCCGCCCGACTTGGCCGTGGCGCGGATGCGTTCACCGTTTGGTTTTTCGCGGCAGCTCTGTCGTCGGAGTTCGACTGGATGGATACGTATCGGTAGTCTGCCGAAGGAAATCATAAGTTTCGGGGAAAGGTGCAAAGGAGCCGCGCACCCGCCATCCGGCCGTCTTGTTGTTACCCTTCCGCCATCAACGGCTCCGCCCCAAAGTGACATTTTTGTGACTCCCCTTCAGCCGCCGTGAGCCGATCTATCTTAAGCCCCCATAACATTGTGCCTCCTTCAATCATGAATATCACCAACCGTGCTTTCCGAATCCTCGCCCTGTTTGCGTGCGCCGCGCTCTCTGCCGCCGTCGCCCCCGCCGCCGTCACCCCTGCCGAGGCCCAGCAACGCCTCGCCGCCGGCCAAGCCCGCTTCACCTCCGGCCAGCCCATCCACCCCAATCAGGACCACACCCGCCGCACCGCGGTCGCTTCGGGCCAGACGCCCTTCGCCACCATCCTCACGTGCGCCGATTCCCGCGTCGCCCCGGAAATCCTCTTCGACCAAGGCCTCGGCGATCTCTTCGTCGTCCGCGTCGCCGGCAACGTCTCCAAGACCGACGAGATCGGCTCCGTTGAATACGGCACCGGCCACCTCGGTTCCCAATTCCTCGTCGTCCTCGGCCACAGCTCCTGCGGCGCCGTCAAAGCCGTCCTCGAAGGCGCCCAAGTCCACGGCAGCATCCCAGAACTCGTCGCCCCCATCGTCCCCGCCGTCGAAAAAGCCAAGACCGCCAACCCCGGCCTCCCCGGCGCCCAGCTCCTCGCCAAAGCCGTCGAGGCCAACGTCTGGCAGTCCATCGACGATCTCCTCTCGAACAGCGCCACCCTCCGCGACCTGGTGAAGGCCGGCAAACTCAAGGTCGTCGGCGCCGTTTACGACCTCGCGAACGGCTCCGTCCAATGGCAGGGCGAACACCCCGAGCAAGCCCGCCTCCTCGCCTCCGCCGACAAAGAAGAGCACGCCGCCCACGCCTCGACCGCCGCTGACGCCCACCCGACAACCGCTCCCCACGCCGCCGCCGAGGAACACCCCGCCGCCGCCCCCGAGATCCACGCCACCAGCCTCGGCTACCCCGTGATCGCCGGCGGCGCCCTCCTCCTCGCCCTCCTCCTCGCGGGCGCCCACCGCTACTCCCTTACCGGCATGAAGCGCTGGACCGTCAACGCCCGCCTGGTCGCCGGCTTCGCCAGTATCCTCATCGTCCTCGCCGGCCTCGCCCTCGAAAGCTACCACAGCCTGCACACCGCCCTCACCGATTTCACCGAATACCGCAGCGACGCCCGCCATGGCATGTTGGTCGGCCGCATCCAGGCCAATTTCCTCGAGATGCGCCTCGCCGCGAAAGATTTTCAAATCACCAAGGCCCCCGCCGACATCGAAACCTACGGCGCTCGCAAAACCAAGGTGACCGCCTTCATCGCCGAAGGAAAAACCGAGCTCGCGCAGGAAACGGAACGCCACGACCGGCTCGCGAAAATCGAAGGCCAGATCCGCGAACACGCGGCGGGCTTCGCCACGCTCACGGAGCTCGGTCAGCGCGGCGCTTCCCCCGGCCAGCTCGCCGCCGCCGGGCGGAAACTCGCCCCCATCGGCGAGAGCGTCGGCCACGAAATCGAAGCCCTCAAACTCGCGATCATCGGCGACCAAAACGCCGCCGGCCCCCGGATCGCCGCCGAACTCCAGCACACCCAATCCATCGTGATCTGGCTCGGCCTCGCCGCCATCGCCCTTGGCGTTGGCCTCGCCACCATCATTGCCCGCAGCATCACCGCCCCCCTCCGCCTGCTCGCCGCATCCCTCGGCGCCGGCGCCGACCAGACCGCCTCCGCCTCCGGCCAGGTTTCCTCCGCCAGTCAATCCCTCGCCCAAGGCGCCAGCGAGCAGGCCGCATCCCTGGAGGAGGCCTCCGCCTCGATGGAAGAGCTGAGTTCGATGACGAAACGCAACGCCGACAACTCCCAGGAAGCGAAAAAGACCACCACCGAGACCCGCGCCGTCGCCGACACCGGCGCCGGTCACATGCAAGCCATGGAAACCGCCATGCAGGCCATCAAGTCCGCCTCCACCGATATCACAAAAATCCTCAAGACCATCGACGAAATTGTCTTTCAGACCAACATTCTGGCCCTCAATGCCGCCGTCGAAGCCGCCCGTGCCGGCGAGCACGGCATGGGCTTCGCCGTCGTCGCCGAAGAAGTCCGCGCCCTCGCCCAGCGCTCCGCCCTCGCCGCCAAAGAAACCGCCACCAAGATCGAAGACTCCGTGAACAAGAGCCAGCAGGGCGTCCACATCAGCTCCGCAGTCGCTAAAAGCTTCACCGAGATCCAAACCCGTATCCAGCGCCTCGACCACCTCATGGGCGAGATCGCCTCGGCCTCCGGCGAGCAGACCCAGGGCATCGGCCAGATGACGACTGCCATTTCCCAAATGGATCAAGTCACCCAAACCAACGCCGGCAGCGCCGAGGAAACCGCCGCCGCCGCCGAGGAGCTCAACAGCCAGGCCGTCATGCTCCGTGAGTCCGTCGGCGAACTCGAAGCTCTGACTGGAGTCAGGTCCATCACAGCCAACGCGACTCGCGCTCCTGCGCCCTCCCCTGCGCGGCCGGCGTCAAAGCCGGCTCTGCAGCGGCCGAAATTCCACGCCACCTTTACCAGAACCCGCCCGCACGAACCCGTCTCCGCCGGCGCGTCCGACGAGTTCTTCAAATAAACGCCCGTAGCGCGACCCGCAATTTCTCCCGCGCCCGCGCCACCCGCGACTCCACCGCCTTCACCGAGCAGCCGAGCACCGTCGCGATCTCCGCCTGCCCCAGCTCCTCGTATTCAAAAAGCACCAACGCCTCGCGCAGCTCCACCGGCAACGCCGCCACCGCCGCCCGCACCGCCCCCGCCCGCTCCGCGCCTTCCAATCTCCGCGCCCCCTCCTCCGCCCCTCCGCCTCCCGCCTCTCGCCTCCCGCCCTCCGTTTCGCTCCAGTCTTGTTGCGAAACGGTCGGCCTCCGCCGCCACCAGCGCAGCCGGTTGCGCGCGAGATTCGTCGCGATCGCAAAAATCCACGGCCGCACCGCCGCGCCCTCGCGAAATTTATCCCGCTGCTGCCACACCCGCACCATCGTCTCCTGCGCGAGCTCTTCCGCTTCGCTCACGTTAAAAACGATCCGCGCGATCAACCGCTTCACCGGCACTTCCCACCGCGCCATCAGCGCGGCAAACGCCGCCTCATCTCCCGCCCGCACCCGCGCCATCAGCGCCGCGTCTTCCGCACCTGCGCGCGCCTCGTCTTCATCGCGCCCCATCGCCTCCCGCCCTTCGCCCTTCGCCCCGCCGTTCATCACGGACGCACGCGCACATTCGGCGCCGACGCATGATCATAGCCCGCCACCCGCGGCAACACCGTCGCCAGGTAACGCTCGCCCTGCCCCGCCGGCATCAGCGCCGCCACCTGTTTAAAATGCAGCGTCATCGCCTCGACGCACACCCGCTCCAGCGCCGCCACTTCCGCCGCCGCCGCGCCGCGCTCCCGCGCCGCCATGATCGCCGCGCAGTGCTCACCGCACACCGCGCCGTAGTCGTCGTGCAATTTTTTCACCGCCGCGAACTGCCCGTCATCCAGCCGAAACTCCGCCCGCAGCCACAGCATCGCATCACCCGCACGCGCTGCGCGCCGCATTTCCAAATCGTCATTGAGCGCAAAGAACGCCGCGAACGCGATCACGCCCGCCGTCACCGCCACCCCGAGGGCGATCAGCCAGTTCTTCATGGCATCTGCATCGCCCGCGCGTCGAGGCCCTGCACATAGTTCGCCACCAGCGCCGTGCGTTCCGCTTCCAAACTTGTCTTCGCCCGCTCGCGCCCCGTCCACGCCCCCACGCCGAGCGCCACCACCAGCAACGCCGCGCACGGCACCGCGTGCGCCCGCACAAAACCCGCAAACGCCGCCTCGCGCCGCGCCCGCCCGATCCGCGCCCACACCCCCGGACGAAACTCCGCATCCGCCGCCGGCGCCACACGCCACTCCCCCAATACCTGCGTCAGTTTCTCATCCTCTGGTTTCATCTTCATACCTACCTATACCCCGCCCCGCGCAAAATCCCTCAAAAAATTCCAAGGGATTTTCCCGCCGCCGGGGTAATGCCTTCTGAACAACCATTCCATTCATCCCGCCTCCCATGAAATCCTCCCTCCGCCTCCTCCTCGCCCTCACGCTCGGCCTCGCCGCCAGCGCTTTCGCCGCCGACACCAAGCCCGCCGCGCCCGTCGCCGCCTACCCGTTGAAAACCTGCATCGTCTCCGACGAAGAACTCGGCGGCATGGGCAAGCCGATTGAATACGTGCATCGCGAAGCCGGCAAACCCGACCGCACCGTCCTCCTCTGCTGCAAAGACTGCATCGCCGATTTCAAAAAAGAACCCGCCAAATACCTCGCCAAACTCGACGCCGCCGCAGCCAAACCTGCCAAAAAATAATCCAAAAGTAGGGCGGACTTCAGTCCGCCCTATCAGCCTCCCACCAACTAGCAGGCTGTCGGACTTAGAAATTTTAAGGCATCCACCGTGCGATATTCGCTAAAATATTTTTCAAAAAGATCAAATATCGAGCTACAAACGCCTTGAACGGCCTAAGTCCGACAGGCTGCTAGGCGTCCCGCGCTCTAAATTCGCTCTCCCTTCTCCGCGCCTTTTTCCGACCATCCCCTTTCCGTGTGTTCCGTGTATTCCGTGGGCCCCCTCCGACTTTCGTGTCGTTCGTGTGTTCCGTGGTAATCCCCTCCTCCTCCAGCCCTCTCCCTCTCTCCACTTCACCCTCCTTCGTGCTCCTCCGCGGCTCCAAAATTTTCCTCCTCATCCTCGGCGCGCTCCTCACCGCACCCGCCGCCCACGCCCGCGCCGCCGATGAACCGCTGGCCCTGCCCCGCGTTCTCCGCGAGGTAAGCGAACAGCATCCGCAGGTTCGCGCCGCGCAGGCCCTCGCCGACGCCGAACGGGAGAAAATCGCGCAGGCCTCCGCCTGGGCCGATCCCGTCGCCGGCGTCGAGTTCATGCGCCGCGATACCCTGCGCATTTTCCGCTCCGACGAGACGGAATTCAGTCTCTCGCAAAAACTGCCGCTCACCGCCGCGCGCCGTCAACGTGTCGCCCTGGCCCGCGCCGAGGCCGCCGCCGCAGACAGCCGCGTGCCCGCCCAGCTCGCGCCCCTGCTTATCCGCGCCACCGATGCGTTCTATCGCCTGGCCCGCGCCCGCGACTTGCTCGATCTCACCCGGCGCAACGATGAGATTCTCGCCCGCGCCGTCGCCGCCATGCAGGCCCGCCTCGGCGACGGAGCCGCCGACGTGACCGGCGTCCTCCTCGCCGAAACCGAGCGCGTGCGACTCCTTGAACCCGTGATCGCGCTGGAGCGCGAAGCCGCCGAAGCCGCCAACACCTTAAACACCCTGCGCGGCCTCCCGCCCGAGACCGCCATCGGGGCCCTCGACCTCACCGCCGATCCCGCCGGCGCCCCGCTCGGTTCCTTCGAGTCTCTGCGCGACGCGGCCCTCGCCCACCGGCCCGAACTGCGCGCCGCCGAGGCCCGGGTCACCGCCGCCGAGCGCGCGACCGATGTCGCCCGCGCCTGGTTGCCCGATCCCGAAATCAGCGTGCGTGCGCGCCACCTGCGCGGCAACCGCGACCCCATCAGCGAATACGACACCGCCCTCTCGATCAGCCTCCCGTGGCTTAACCGCGAGAAATACCGCGCCGGCACTCGCGAAGCCCAGCGCCGCCGCGATGCCGCCGCCTTCGACGCCGTCGCCCTCCGCGCCCAAACCCTCGCGGATCTCCGCGATGCCTGGACCCGCCACGAAGCCGCCGCGCGCTCCGTCGCGCTCTATCGCGATCGCCTGTCCCCTCTCGCCGAACGCTCCCTCTCCGCCGCGCTCACCGGACTCGACAGCGGCAAGTCCGGCATCCTCGAACTCATCTCCGCGCAAAAAAATCTGCGCGAAGTCCGCAACGCGCTCGTCGACGCCCAGGCGGAGCGCTCCCGCGCCCTCGCCGTCATCGATGCGATGACCGGTCGAATTTTTTTCACCCAGCCATGAACGCCAAATCCGTTTCCCTCGCCATCGTCACCGGAGTGCTCGGCCTCGCCATCGGCTGGTTTGTCGCCTCGCGCGACGCCCATGACCACGGCGCGGCCCCCGCCGCGATGGGCGCACCCGCCGCCAAAACCGTTTACCAGTGCCCGATGCACCCGTGGATCAAATCCGAAAAACTCGGCGCGAAATGCACCATCTGCGGCATGGACCTCGTGGCCGCCGGCAACGCCGGGTCCGGCGAGAACCCGCCCGGCGTCGTCGCACTGTCGCCCTCCACGATCACCGTGATCGGTGTCAAAACGGAGCCCGCCGCCAAGCGTCCCCTCGAGCGCACCCTCCGCGTCGCCGGCATGGTGGACGACGATGATACGCGCCACCGCATCCTCACCGCCTACGTGCCCGGCCGCGTCGAACAACTGCACGTGAACTTCGTCGGCGCCGAGGTGCGCGCGGGCCAGCCGCTCCTCACCATTTACAGCCCCGCCTTGCTCCAGGCCCAGCGCGAGTTCCTCCAGATCGCGCAGGGCGGCGAGAGCACCGCCCCGGCCCTCGCGCCCGCCCGCGAACGGCTGCGTGGCCTCGGCCTCACCCCCGGCCAGATCGACGCGCTTGTCGCCCGAGGCGAGCCGGAGCAATCCACCACCCTCTTCTCCCCCGTCACCGGCACCATCATCGTGCGCGGCGCCTATCCCGGCCAGTCCGTCGCGGCCGGCGACAAACTCTTCGAGATCGCCGATTTCTCCACCATGTGGTTTCAGTTCGAAGCCTACGAACAGGACCTCGCTTGGATCAAAGTCGGACAGCGCGTCGATGTCACCACCCGCGCGCTGCCGGGCCGTGTGTTCGCCGCCAAGGTCTCCTTCATCGATCCCAATTTTAACGAGATGACCCGTGTGACCCGCGTCCGCGTCGAACTCCCGAACCCGCTTGTCGGCGAGGGCGACGCCGCGCGCCGCGAACTCCCGCACCGCGTCTTCGGCGAGGGCCTCGTTCGGGTCGAAGCGCCGGCCGTCCTCACCGTGCCCCGCACCGCCGTGCTCAACGCCGGTAACGGCTCCGTCGTTTACGTGGACCTCGGCGACCACCGCTACGAGCAACGCCCCATCAAGTCCGGCCGCCTGGGCGACGCCTACCTCGAAGTCCTCGACGGCGTGGCGGAGGGCGAGGCCGTCGTCACGCAGGGCAACCTGCTGATCGACGCTCAAGCGCAGCTCAGCCACGAGGCATCCGCGCACAGCGGCCAGGCTATGATGGCTGCCCCGGTGATCCCCGCGGCCGTCGCCCCGACTGCCGCTTCGATGCCAGCCATGCCGCCCGCCGCCGTGCCGATGGAAAAACTCATCGCGCTCATCGACGCCGCGTCCGAGGGCGCCGCCGCGCTGGCGGCCGATGACTTCGCGACCTACGGAAAGACGTTCCCCGCCCTGCAGGCCGCGAGCCGTGATGTGAAATTGCCCGATCTCGTCCTCGGCACCGACCTCAAGGCCGCGCGCCGTTCCTTCGAGGTCTGGAGCACCGCCGTCGCCGATCTCGTGCGCCCTCACCGCGAACACCTCGGCGTCAAAATATATCAATGCCCGATGGCGCCCGTCCTCAAAAAAGGCCGCTGGGTCCAGAAAGACGGTCCGCTCAAAAATCCGTTCTTCGGTTCGTCGATGCTCACCTGCGGTGCCGAGATTCCGTAACCATTCCCGATTTCCGATTGGCGATTGCCGATCGCAAACCGTCCACCCGCCGCCCGCACCCTCCTCTCCGTCAATCGGCAATCGCCACTCGCCAGTCGGCAATACCTCCCATGATCGACGCCCTCATCGCCTGGTCGATGCGCAACCGCTTCCTCGTGCTCACGGGGACGCTCCTCCTCCTCGGCTGGGGTTGGTTCGCCGTCAAACAAGTTCCCATCGACGCCATTCCCGACCTTAGCGAAAACCAAGTCATCGTCTTTGCCGACTGGGAGGGCCGCAGCCCGCAAGAAGTCGAAGACCAGGTGACGTATCCGCTCTCCGTAAACCTCCAGGGCCTCTCCGGCGTGAAGACCGTGCGCGCCACCTCGATGTTCGGATTCTCGCTCATCACGATTATTTTTGAGGAGAAGATCGACAACTACTTCGCCCGCACCCGCATCCTCGAGCGTCTCAATTACCTCGGCAACGTCCTGCCCGCCGGCGTCGTCCCCCGCCTCGGACCCGACGCCACCGGCCTCGGCTGGGTCTATCAATATTACCTGAAGGATACCTCCGGGCAGCAGGACCTCGGCTCACTCCGCGCGCTTCAGGATTACTTCGTCCGCTACCAGCTCGCCGCCGTGCCCGGCGTGGCGGAAGTCGCGGGCGTCGGCGGCTTCGTGCGCCAGTATCACGTCGAGGTATCCACCGCGCGCATGCGCGCCCTCGGCGTTTCCATGGAGATGGCGATGACCGCCCTCGCGAAAAATAACCTCAACGTCGGCGGAAAAACCGTCGAGGAAAACGGCCTCGAGTTCATCGTGCGCGGTCGCGGCCTCGTCGCCAACGCCGGGGAGATCGAGGACATCGCCGTCATGACACGCGCCGGCACCCCCGTTTACCTGCGCGACATCGCGACCGTGCAGATCGGCGGCGACTACCGCCGCGGCGCCCTCGACGTGGACGGCCGCGAAGTCGTCGGCGGCACCGTCGTCATGCGCTCCGGCGAAAACGCCTACCGCGTGATCGCGGACGTGAAGACGAAGATCGCGCAGATCTCCCGCGGCCTGCCCCCCGGCGTGACCATCGAGCCGTTCTACGACCGCAGCGACCTCATCGACCGGGCCATCGCCACGCTCAAACACACGCTGTGGGAAGCCGTGATCCTCGTGACGTTGATGCACGTCATCTTCCTCTTTCACTTCCGCTCCATCCTCATCGTTACGATTCCGCTGCCGGCCTCGATCTTGGTGTCGTTCATCCTCATGAAGGAATTCGGGATCACCTCCCACATCATGTCGCTCACCGGCATCGCCATCGCGATCGGCGTGCTCGTGGACGCCGCGATCGTGATGGTGGAAAACGTCATTCGCCACTGCGAGGAAGCGGAGGACAAGGTCCGCCGCCGGCTCACCTCGGCGGAGACCTTCGAGGTCGTGCTCTCCGCCTCGCAGCAGGTCGGACGCCCGATCTTCTTCGCGATGGGCATCATCATCCTCGCGTTCATCCCCATCTTCCAGCTCACCGGCCAGGAGGGGAAACTTTTCCACCCGCTCGCCTGGACCAAGACGTTCGCGATGGCCGGCGCCACCGTTTTCGCCGTCACCCTCGTGCCTGTGCTCTGCACCTTTCTCGTGAAAGGCCCCTTTCACTCCGAAGACCGGAACTGGGTCATGCGTTTCCTCATGGCGCTCTACCGCCCTGTGCTCGATTGGGCGCTCCGCTGCCGTAAGACCGTCCTCACCCTCGCCGCCGCCCTGCTCGCCTTCTGCATCGTCCTCGCCTTCGGCCTCCCCGAACGGCTCATCACTCAAATTTCAACTCTCAACCCTCAACTGGCAGCGAAGCTGCCTCGCGGCATGGGTAACGAATTCATGCCCACACTCCAGGAAGGCAGCCTGCTCTTCATGCCGGTAATGCTCCCGAGCACCTCTCTCTCCGAGATCAAGCGCATCATGGCGTGGCAGGACAAGGTCATGAAAGAGAGTCCCGAGGTCGTCAGCGTCGCCGGCAAACTCGGCCGCTTCGACACCGCGACCGATCCCGCTCCGGTCGAGATGATCGAGACCACCATCATGCTCAAACCGCCGGAGCAGTGGCGCGCCGGCATGACCAAAGAAAAACTCATCGCCGAATTTCAGAGCAAGCTCACCCAAGTCCCCGGCTACGCGCCCGGCTTCCTCCAACCCATCGAGAACCGCATCCTGATGCTCTCGACCGGCATTCGCGCCCAGCTCGGCGTGAAAATCTTCGGCGACAACCTCGACGCCCTCCAACAGAAAGCCTTCGAGGTCGCCGCTATTGTCGAGCAGATCTCAGGCGCCACCGGTGTCGCCCCGTCCCGTGTGCAGGGCAAACCCTACCTCGAAGTCACCGTGGACCGCCGCGCGATCGCCCGCTACGGCCTCACCGTCGAGGATGTGCTCTCCGTCGCCGAGGTCGGCCTCGGCGGCAAGACCGTCACCACCACCATCCAGGGCCGCGAACGCTGGCCGATCCAATTGCGCCTCGACCGCGCCGAACGCGAGGACCTCGACCGCATCAACTCGATCCCCATCGCGATGCCAGCCGGCGGTTTCATCCCGCTCGGCCAGGTCGCGACCGTCGCCCGCATCCAGGGCCCCAACGAGATCGCCAGCGAAAACGGCCGCCTCCGCGTCTTCGTCCAGACCAACGTCCAGGACCGCGACCTCGGCGGCTTCGTGGATGAGGTGAAACGCCGCATCGAAAAAGAGGTCACGCTCGGCGCGGGTATGACCGTCGAGTATTCCGGCCAATACGAAAATCAGATCCGCGCCCGCGAAACCCTCCGCATCATCATGCCCGTGGTGCTGTTCATTATTTTCGTCGTGCTCTACTTCACGTTCCACTCCGCCGCCGAGGCCGCGCACGTGATCCTCGCCGTCCCCTTTGCGCTCACCGGCGGCGTCCTCCTGCAATATTTCATGGGTTTCAACTTCAGCGTCGCGGTGTGGGTCGGCTACATCGCGCTCTTCGGCACCGCCATCCAGACCGGTGTCGTGATGGTCGTTTACCTCAACGAGGCCGTCGCGAAAAAACGCCGCGACCTCGGCCGCGAGCTCACGCGCCCCGAGTTCCTCGACGCCGTGCGGGCCGGCGCCCGCCTCCGCCTCCGCCCCAAAGTTATGACTGTTGCCACCGCCATCGCCGGCCTGCTCCCGATTTTCTGGAGCACCCGCACCGGCGTCGAAGTCATGCAACCTCTTGCCGCCCCCGTGGTCGGGGGCATGTTGTCCTCGCTGGTCCACATCCTCGTCGTCACTCCCGTCATCTTCGCGATGCTCCACGAACGCGCGCTCGCCGCTCCGTCCGCTTCCGCAACTCTCCCCGACGCGCCATAAACGTTCTCCCATGAAAACCCACCACCCGTCCCTCGTCCGCCTCCTCGCCGTGCTGCTCGCCAGTGCCGCTCTGACCGCCCTCCCGCTCACCGCCCACGACGAGCCCCAAAAAACCGCCGCCTCCACGACCGCCTCCGCCGCCGGCAAACTCGTCCCCGCCGACGCCAAGACCGACGCCGCCTGGCTCGCCCAAGCCGAGGCCGCCTACCCGCTCGATAGCTGTGTAGTCTCCGACGACAAGTTCGACGGCGGCGCCATGGGCAAACCCCGCAACTACCTCTACCAAGTCTCCGGCCAGCCCGACCGTCTCGTTCGCCTCTGCTGCAAAGACTGCGTGAAAGACTTCACCAAAGATCCCTCCGCCTATCTCAAAAAACTCGACGCCGCCGTCGCCGCCAAAAAGTAGCCGCGCCCTCCGCGCACCCGTGCGCGGGACGGCCCCTGCGTCCCGCGCCTTTCCCTTCCCGCCGCCGGCCCGCCTTCGTCCATGCACCGCACCACCCCTCTCTTCCTTTCCGCCCTCGCCCTCGCCCTCGCCGGCTGCGCCACCACCGATCCCCGCGCCCCCCTGCCCGTCGTGCAGGCCCAACTCCGCGAGCGCGCTGACGTGCAGGCCACCTGGCCGCTCACCGACGACGAACGCGCGCAGGCCGACGCCGCTGTGCGCGAGCTTCTCGCCCGCGATCTCACCGTCGAGAGCGCTGTCCAGATCGCGCTACTCAGTAACCGCGCCCTCCGCGCCACCTTCGAGGAACTCGGCCTCTCCCAGGCCGACCTCGCCGCCGCCTCCCGTCTGCCCAATCCGTCGTTCAGCGCGAGCGTCCGTTGGCCTCACGAGCGCCCACGCGGGCCCAACGTCGAATTCGCCCTCACCGCGCCGCTCCTCGATTCGCTTCTCCTGCCCCTCCGCCAACGCCTCGCCCACGACCAGCTCGCCCAAGTCCAGCGCCGCGTCGCCCACGAAATCCTCGCCGTCGTCGCCTCCGTCAAGAGCGCCGCCTACGCCGCCCTCGCCCAGCAGGACATCCGCACGCGCCTCGCCACCATCGCGGAAATCAACGACACCGCCGCCGACCTCGCCCGCCGCCAATACGACGCCGGTAACATCTCCCGCCTCGAACACGCCCAGACCCAGGCCGCCGCGCAGCAGACGCAGCTCGATCTTCTCCGCGCCGATGCCGAGGTCCGCGCCGCCCATGAGCGCCTCAGCCGTCTCCTCGGTCTCTCCTCCACCCAGACCGCCTGGAAAATGTCCGCGTCCCTCCCCGCCCTCCCCGACGCCGATCCCGCTCTCGACGGCCTCGAAACCCTCGCGCTCGCGCAGCGCCTCGATCTCGCCGCCGCCCACGCCCAGGTCGCCTTCGCCCAGGCCACCCTCGACCTCAAGCGCCGCACGCGCTTCCTCCCCGGCACCGTCGATCTCGGCGTGAGCACCGAGCGCGACAGCGGCGGCGGCCGTGTCACCGGCCCGCGCCTCGACTTGCAACTCCCCCTCTTCGATCAAGGCCAGCCCGAGCTCGCCCGCCTCTCGGCAACCCTCCGCCAAACCCAGGCCCGCGCCGAAGCCCTCACCGCCGACATCGGCTCTGAAGTCCGCACCGCCCACGACGCGCTCACTGCCGCCCGCGCCGCCGCCGAGTTCTTCCAAAACACGCTCCTCCCGCAGCGCAAAATCATCCTGCGCGAATCGCTGCTCCACTATAACGCCATGCAAAAAAGCCCTTACGAGCTTCTCCTCGCCAAAGAGCAGCAGCAGCACGCCGAGCGCACGGGCGTTGAAACCCTCCGCGATTACTGGCTCGCCCGCACCGACCTCGAACGCGCCCTTGGCGGCCGCCTTCCTCCAAGTGGCACGGGCGTCCCGCCCGTGATTCCGCCGCCTTCCGCCCCGCCCGCCAAAGACGACGCCGAGATGCCCGCCATGAACCACCAGCATCCGAAAAAATAATTCACCCCCTCGATGTCTTCTCCCGCCCTTTCCCGTCGCAATTTTCTCACCGCCGCCGGCCGCGCTGCGCTTCTCACGCCCGTCGCCTACCTCGTCGCCGCCGAGTCCGCCACCCCGCCCGCCGGCCCCACGAGCGACGGCACCACCCAAACATTTGTCCCCCCCGCCGCCCTCGGCCCGCTCGGCTACCGGCCAGTCATCACGCCCAACGGCCTCACGCTCCCCTGGAAACTCATCGACGGCGTGAAGGTATTCCATCTCATCGCCGAGCCCGTCACCCATGAATTTTCCCCCGGCCTCGTCGCCGAGTGCTGGGGCTACAACGGCCGCATCCACGGTCCCACCCTCGAAGCCGTCGAGGGCGACCGCGTCCGCATCTACGTCACCAACCGCCTCGCCGCCCCCACCACCGTCCACTGGCACGGCGTCCTCCTCCCCAGCGGCATGGACGGCGTCGGCGGTGTATCGCAAAAAGCCATTCAGCCCGGCGAGACGTTCAAATACGAATTCACGCTCCGCCAGCACGGCACGCTCATGTATCACTCCCACCACGATGAGATGACACAGATGCAGCTCGGCATGATGGGCCTCTTTATCATCCATCCGAAAAAGCCCGCGTCGCCCCCGCCCGACCGCGACTACGCCATCATGCTCAGCGAATGGAAAATCGAGGTCGGCGCGCGCCGCCCCGATCCCAACGAGATGACAGACTTCAACGTCTTCACGATGAACGGCCGCAGTTTCCCCGGCACCCAGGCCCTCATCGCGAAGAAGGGCGAGCGCGTCCGCATCCGCATCGGCAATCTCAGCACGATGAGCCACCACGCCATCCACCTCCACGGCTTCCAGTTCAAAGTCGTCGCCACCGACGGCGGCGACATCCCCCCGAGCGCCCAGTGGCCCGAGATCACCGTCCATATGCCCACCGGCAGCACGCGCACGATCGAATTCATCGCCGACGAGCCCGGCGATTGGGTCCTGCACTGCCACATGCTCCACCACGTCATGACCCAGATGGGCCACAAATTCGGCAACCTCATCGGCATCGACACCGACGGCCTGAACAAAAAATTCCGCCCCCTCGTCCCCGGCTTCATGACCATGGGCGCGACCGGCATGGGCGACATGGGCGAGATGGGCATGGCCAGTCCCGCGAACTCACTCCCCATGGTCGGCGGCCCCGGCCAATACGATTACATCACGATGGGCGGCATGTTCACGATTTTGAAAGTCCGCGCCGAACTCCCCGCAGACGGCTCCGAACCCGGCTGGTATGAGTCGCCGCCCGGCACCCTCGCCTCGCCTGCGCCCGAAGCCGACCTCCGCCGCGACGGCATCGCCTTCCCCGCCGCCACCGCCCAAGCCGAAGCCCGCGCCCGCGCGCGCAGCGGACTCGCGCCCGAACTCTGCGCCCCCGCCCCGCTCCTCGCCGCCAACGGCTCCCCGCTCAAAACCACCGCCCGCATCAAGACCGCGATAAACTGATTTTTTCCCCATGCTTCCGTCTCCTTACTCCCGCTCTGCTCCTCTCCGCCTCACGGTTCTTCTCCTTCTCTCCGCCCTCGCCGCGCCCGCCGCCGTCACTTTTCCCGCCGCGGCCCAGCCGCAACTCGCCACCACTGCCGCCGGCCGCGCGTATCTCGCCTACGGCTCCGGCCAGGAAATCTTCGTCGCCCGCTCCGACGATGCCGGCGCCACCTTCGCCGCGCCCATCAAAGTCGCGACCGTTCCCGGCCTCATGCTCGGCATGCGCCGCGGTCCGCGCATCGCCGCCCACGGCGACCGCGTCACCGTCACCATTAACACCAAGGACCTCCTCGCCTTTTCCTCCGCCGACGCCGGCCGCACCTGGACCGGCCCCGTCACCATCAACGACGTCCCCGCGAGCGCCCGCGAAGGCCTCCACGATCTCGCCTCCGCACCCGACGGCCGTCTCTTCGCCACCTGGCTCGACCTGCGCCTTGGCAAAATGGCCCTCTACGGCGCCGACTCCACCGACGGCGGCCTCACGTGGAACCCCAACGAAACCGTTTACCGCTCGCCCGAGATTTCCATCTGCGAGTGCTGCCACCCCAGCGCGCTCTTCGATGCCGCCGGCAACCTCGCCGTCATGTTCCGCAACTCCCTCGATGGCTCCCGCGACCTCTGGCTCACCACGCGGCCCGCCGGTTCCAAAACATTCTCCGCCGCCGTGAAACAAGGCACCGGCACCTGGCCGCTCAAAGGCTGCCCCATGGACGGCGGCGACCTCGTCGCCCGCGCCGCCGGCACCTTCGACACCGTATGGCAGCGCGCCGGCGAAATTTATTTCCAGTCCGGCGCCGCCCCCGAGCTCCGCCTCGCCGCCGGCAAACAACCCGTCGCCGCCCCGCTCGCCGCCGACACGCTCGTCGTCTGGCAACAAGGCCCCGATCTCTGGTCCGCCCAACTCTCCCCCACCGCGCCCGCCGCCGTAGCCGCCGCCCCGCTCGCCCCCGCCGCCCGCTTCCCCGCCCTCGTCGCGCTCCCCCGCGGCGGCGCTCTTCTCGCCTATGAACACGGCCCCGACATCGTCGTCGAACGCCGCTGATCCCGCCGTCCTGCCCGCGCCCGCCGACCGGCTCGCGCACGCGCTCGACTCCCGGCGCGCCGCGTTCAAGGCCTTCCTCGTCGCCCGCGTCGGCAACGCCGCCGACGCCGAGGACATCCTCCAAACCAGCCTCGTCAAAGCCCTGCGTCACGCCGGCGAGCTGCGTGACGACACCAAGCTCACCGCGTGGTTCTACCAACTCCTCCGCCGCGCCATCATCGACCACGCGCGCAGCCGCCGTTCCGCCCTCGCGCGCGACTCTCTCTACGCCGCCGACTCCGCTCTCGCGTCCCATTCCGCCGAAGAGGAGCGCGCGCTCTGTCACTGTTTCGCACCTCTGCTCGCCGCCCTGAAACCCAACCACACCGGCCTCCTCCGCCTCGTCGATTTCGAAGGTCAATCAGTCTCCGCCGCCGCGCTGGCACTCGGCCTCACCCCGAACCACGCAAGCGTCACCCTCCACCGCGCCCGCGCCGAACTCCGCGCCGAACTCCTCGCCTTCTGCGGCGCCTGTGCCGGCGGCGCCTGCCTTGATTGCAACTGCGAGCGGCCCGCCTGATCGGCCCGCTCGCTCTCCGGCGCACCGCCCGCGCTCCCTTCGTCGGCGCTTTTCTCATCGGATCCGTTCGGGCTCCGCAGCCCGGCGACGCCGTTCTGCGCTGCGCCGCCGGCGTCCCGGACAGGGCCCGGATTGGCTGCCCTGCCTACAACACCCCACAGCGCAGTCATCCCTCTTGGTGTAGGTTGGATCATGGGAAAAAATCCTCTCACCCGGGGCGGCGTATCCCCCAACACCACCGGCATCGGCCCGGCCACCCGCGGGCGCATCCATACCCGCGCGCGCGAGTTGGCCGTGATCGCGGGACGCGCGCCCCACCAGGTCTCGCCGACTGATTATAATCAGGCCCGACGCGAACTCGCGGGAGAACCCGACGCGGACCCGCAGGACGCCACGCTCGCCGCATTTCCGGAATCGAAACGCGGGGATCCCGTGCCCGGTTCCGACGGCCGGCAAGCGCCCGAATCTTCCGTCGAGGACGACGATGACGAAGGCCACAACGAGAGCGCCCAGCTCGTCGCCGAAGGGGTCAACGCAGCTGCCCGCGACCAAATGCTCGGGGTTGCCCGCGCCGCTGCCGTCGGAAAATCACCCTCCGTCCAACCGTAGAATCTCCCACCGCTCCCCCGCCCTACCCATGATCACCTCCACTGCCGCCACCACCGCTTCATCGCCCAAGCACGCCACGCCCGCGTTTCCCATCCACGCGCTCCTCGCCGCTCGTTGGAGCCCCTGCGGTTTCACCGATCGCGCCGTGCCTGCGGCCGATCTCGGCGCGCTGTTCGAGGCCGCGCGCTGGGCCGCGTCGTCCTACAACGAACAACCTTGGGCCTACCTCGTGGCGACCCACGCCGAGCCCGAAGAATTCGCCCGAATCCTCTCGTGTCTCTTACCTGCCAATCAGGCTTGGGCCAAAGCCGCGCCCGTCCTCGCCCTCGGCGTAGTCAGCCTGAAGTTCGCGAAAAACGACCAGGACAATCGCGCGGCCGTCCACGACCTCGGCCTCGCCTCCGCCAATCTGGTGCTGGAGGCCACCGCCCGCGGCCTCTCTGTCCACCAGATGATCGGCCTACTGCCGGATCGCGCGCGCGAACTCTATGGGATTCCCGATCACCACGAAGCGTGGACCGCCCTTGCCATCGGCTACCGCGCGAGCGCGGAGCAATTGCCCGATGCCCTCCGCGAACGCGACCTCGCGCCCCGCACACGCAAGCCCGCCGGCCAGTTTGTTTTCTCCGGCACCTGGGGCCAACCGGCTCCGCTCACCCAACCCCGCGCCTGATCCCATCCCTCCGAAAATCCCTCCCATGACCACTCCCCTCACCAGCCGCGAAATCCGCCTCACCTCCCGCCCCCAAGGCCTCCCCACCTCCGCCAATTTCACCTTGGCCGAGACCACCCTCGCGCCTCTCGCCGAGGGCCAGGTCCTCGTGCGCAACCTCTTCATGTCCGTCGATCCCTACATGCGCGGCCGCATGAACGCGGGGAAATCCTACGTGCCGCCCTTCCAAATCGGCCAGCCCCTCGAAGGCGGCGCTATCGGCGAGGTCGTCGAGTCGCGCGCGAATGAATTCAAACCCGGCGATCTCGTCACGTCCCGCTACGGCTGGCGCGAAGCCTTCGTCGCCGCTCCTAAGGAATTGCGCGCGGTCAAAAATCCGCTCGCCCCGCTCTCCGTTTACCTCGGCGCCCTCGGCATGACCGGCCTCACCGCGTGGGCGGGCCTGAATCTCGTCGATGTGAAAGCCGGCGACGTCGTCTTCATCTCCGGCGCCGCCGGCGCGGTCGGCAACGTCGCAGGTCAGCTCGCCAAACTGCGCGGCTGCCGCGTGATCGGCTCCGCCGGCTCCGCCGAAAAAGTGCTGAGCCTGCGCGACGACTGCGGCTTCGACGCCGCCTTCAACTACAAGACCGGTCCCACCCTCGACCAACTGAACCGCGCCACCCCCGAAGGCATCGACGTCTACTTCGACAACGTCGGCGGCGAATCGCTCGAGGCCGCGCTCTCCACCCTGCGCATCCACGGCCGCATCATCGCCTGCGGCGGCATCTCCTCCTACAACGACGAAAAACCAAAACCCGGCCCCGCCAATCTCTTCAACGTCACCATCAAGCGCCTCACGATGAAAGGCCTCATCGTGGGTGACTGGCTGGATCGCCAAAACGAATTCGAAACAGAAGTCGGCGGTTATTTCCGCTCGGGGAAATTAAAAAACCAGGAAACCGTCGTCGCCGGCATCGACCACGCCGTGGACGCATTCCTCGGACTCTTCTCCGGAAAAAATCTGGGGAAGATGGTCGTGAAACTGACCTGAGATTTCGCTTCCGTCGCCGCTGAAACCCCAAAAATAGAAATATAAAATGTCCTACCAAAGTATCAACCCCGCCACCGGCAAAGTCCTGAAAACCTTCAAGGAACTCACCGGCCCCCAGCTCGAAAAATCCCTCCGCACCGCCGCCGCGTGCTATGCCGAGTGGCGCCACACCTCGTTCGCCCGCCGCGCCGCCGTGGCCGCAAAAGCCGCCGCCATCATGCGCCGGCGCGTGGACGAATTCGCCCGCCCGATGACCCTTGAGATGGGCAAGCGCATCGAAGAAGCCCGCGGTGAAGTCGCCCTCAGCGCCGAGATCATCGCCTACTACGCGCAACACGCCGAGCGCTTCCTCGCCCCGCAAAAACTCCACCCAAAGTCCGGTCGGGCCGTCATCGAGAGCAGCCCGCTCGGCGTGCTCTTCGGCGTGCAGCCTTGGAATTTTCCCTACTACCAGCTCGCCCGCTTCGCCGCGCCCAATCTCATGGCCGGCAATGTCGTGATGGTGAAACACGCCGGCTGCGTCCCCCAATGCGCCCTCGCCTTCGAGCGGCTCTGGCGCGAAGCCGGCGCCCCCGCCGGCGCCTACACCAATCTCTTCATCTCCCACGACCAGGTGAACGCCGTCATCGACGATCCGCGCATCCAGGGCGTCGCGTTGACCGGAGGCGTGGAAGCCGCCCGCGGCGTCGCCGCCCGCGCCGGCCAAAACGTCAAGAAGACCACTATGGAGCTGGGCGGCAACGACGCCTTCATCGTCCTCGCCGACGCCGATCTCGCCCAAACCGTCAAGTGGGCCGTCTGGGCAAAAATGAACAACATGGGCCAGTGCTGCATCGCCGGAAAACGCTTCATCATCGTCGAAAAACTCTACGACCGCTTCCTCGCCCAATTTCAAACCGCCCTCGCCGCCTTCACTCCCGGCGACCCCATGGACGAGGCCACGACCCTCGCCCCGCTCTCCACCGAAGCCGCCCTCGTCGGCCTCCTCGCCCAAGTGAAACGCGCCGTCGCCAAAGGCGCGACCGTGGTGCTCGGCGGTAAACGCGTCGCCCGGCCCGGCTCTTACATGCAGCCGACGATTCTCACCGACATCTCCCCGAAAAATCCCGCCTATCGCGAAGAGTTCTTCGGCCCCGTCGCGCTGCTCTTCCGCGTGAAAAACGAAGAGGAAGCCATCGCCCTCGCCAACGACTCCGACTTCGGCCTGGGCGGCTCAGTCTTCACCAAAAACATCGCGCGCGGCCAGCGCGTCGCCCGCCGCATCGACACCGGCATGGTCTTCATCAATCACCCGACGTGGACCGCCCCCGATCTCCCATTCGGCGGCATCAAACGCTCCGGCTACGGCCGCGAACTCTCCGCCCTGGGCATCCAGGAGTTCGTGAACAAAAAGCTCATCCGCGTTTCCTCCCTCGCCGCCGCCGCGTGATCGGGGCCCCGCAATTTTTATGGGCGGGTTTAGACCCTATGTCATGCGCCCCGAAATCGGCGTATCGTCCGCTTTGACCGATACAAACTCGGTTTCCCAACCGCGCCCATCGGCGCATCGCTCCCGAAAAAATAGAAATCTAAAAAACATGAAAACCACCGCTACTTCCCGCCCGCGCTTCCTCCCGCTCCTTGCCCTCACCTTCGCCCTCGCCCTCGCGGTCCCCGGGCTCACCCACGCCGCCGAAACCCCTGAAGCCCGGTCGACCATGCACGGGAAAATGATGGAGGGTTGCGCGGGGATGATGGAGCAGAAGCAGCAAATGCTCACCGAGATGACCGCTCACGACGACGCCCTCGTCGCGCAGGTCGCCACCATGAACGGCGCCCCCGCCAACCGGAAATCGGAACTCATGGCGGCCATCGTCACCACGCTCGTCGAACAGCGGGCCGCACACCGGGCGCAAAACGCCAAGATGGAGAAAAAAATGATGGCCCACAGATGGATCACATGGCGAAGGGTCAGGACTCGATGGCGTCTTGCCCAATGATGAAAGGCATGTCCGGCATGGAAGGGAAATCGGCCGACGCTCACTCGGGACACGCCGTCGACAAAAACTAACTCTCGCACTCGACCGCCTCGAAAAACTGTCCGTTTTCAATCCACTCAAGCACGCGGGAGATATTCTTATGATGAACTCAAACAACTCGGGTATGAATGGCTGGATGGGTGGAGGAATGTGGGGCTGGACCGTAATCGGCACCTTGCTGGTCGTCCTGCTCGTCGTCGCCATCATCAAGCTGGCCAAGAAATGAATCGATCTCACGCCTTTCACCGTTCCTGCCTGCCATGAACTCGGCCCCGCCTCCGCCCGCGACGAACCTCTCCCCGCTTCCATCGCCGCGCTCAACCTCGGCCTCACCGCGAATCACGCCAGCGGTGCCCTGAATTGCGGCCGCGCCGAACTCTGCGCCGAACTCATCGCTTTCCGCGGCGCTTGCCCCGACTGCAACTGTGGGCCGCCCGGGCGGTCCCCGTGAGGATTCGAACCCATTCCCGCCACCGTGCCATTCATCCCCGACCACCGCAACCTTTGGGCCTGTCCCGACAGGAGCGACAGCCGATACCCGCCCACCTCTCCCCGGGCAGAAATGAAACAGAACCGGGGGCGAAATGCGCGGTCCCGTCCTCCATCGCTTCTCCGCTCTAGCAGGCTGTCGGGCTTAAAGATTTTGGAATCCGGCGTCGGGTGAAAAATTGACGGCAAGAACAGGAGATTGGAGAAGGTTTTTTCGAGCGGAAGGGTGAAAGACGAGTGTTGGGCGGTAGCGCTGGGCGGTTT
>JANXLP010000699.1 GCA_025355125.1 Opitutaceae bacterium
GTGCCCTTCATTCTCGTCTCCGGCACGATCGGTGAAGACACGGCAATCGCGGCGATGAAAATGGGCGCGACGGATTACCTGCTCAAAGACCGAATGACGCGGCTGGGACCGGCCGTCACCCACGCGCTGGCCGAGGCGCGGTCGTCCCGCGAACGCAAGCATGCGGGCCAGGCGCTGATCGTCTCCGAGGCGCGGTTTGCGTCGATCTTCAACGCGAACCCCTCGGCCCTCAGCATCACCAATCTCGTAACCGGACGGATCGTCGACGGGAACGACCGGCTTCGGGAGTTTTTCGGATGGTCGCGACCCGAGGCGGAAGGGAAAACGAGCGCCGAGCTGGGGCTGTGGGTCGAACCCGCCCAGAGGGAAATCCTGATGACGCAGTTGCGCGCGACGGGATCGGTGCGCGACGCGGAAGTCCGGATGCGCCGTCAGGACGGTGAGGTGCTCGATGTGCTCGTTTCGATGGCGCGGGTGGAGGTGCCCGGTGAAACCGAGCCGACCATGATCACGACCTTCACTGACATCACCGCGCGCAACCAGGCGGCCGCACGGCTCCGGCTTTTGGAGTCCTGTGTCGCCCGGCTCAACGACTTGGTGATGGTCACCGAGATCGAACCGCAGGACGAGCCGGGCCCGCGCATCGTTTTCGTCAACGATGCTTTCGTCCAACTCACCGGCTACGGCCAGGAAGAGGCGCTCGGCCAATCCCCGCGCTTTTTGCAGGGACCGAAGACCGACGGTATCGAGCGGGCGCGCATCCGGGAAGCGCTGCGGCAGCGGAAGGCGGTGCGAGCGGAATTGATCAACTACACCAAGAGCGGCGCAGAGTATTGGGTCGAGATGGACATCACCCCGGTGGCGGATGCGAACGACAAGGTTACGCACTTTGTGGCCGTCGAGCGGGATATCACCGAGCGCAAGCAGACCGAGGCCGCGTTGCGCGCGAGCGAGAAGCAATTCAAGGCGCTCTTCGAGCAGGCGGCGGTGGGGGTCGCGCAAATCGATGCGGTTTCGGGGCGATATTTGCAGGTCAACCACCGGTTCTGCGAGATTGCGGGTCGCAGCCGGACTGAACTCGAGCAGCTCACGTCTGGTGCGATCACGCATGAGCACGAGCGCGGTCAGAGTCTTGAAATGACGCGAAGGCTGCGGTCTGGCGCGCTGCGCGAATTCACCCTGGAGAAGCGCTACGTGCGGAAGGATGGCTCCGAGGTGTGGGTCAGCGCGACGACGTCGGCGATGTGGACGCTCGGAGAGAAGCCGGATTTTTTCATCACCATCGCTCAAGACATAACCCCGCGAAAACAACTGGAAATGCAGTTCCTGCAGGCGCAGAAGATGGAAGCTATCGGCACGCTCGCAGGCGGCATCGCCCACGATTTCAACAACATCCTCGCCGCGATCATCGGCTATGCCGAACTCAGCCGGATGGTGTTGGAGAGCAACCCCAAGGTGCGCGGATACCTCGGGGCCATCCTCCAGGCCTCGACCCGAGCCTCCGATCTGGTTCGGCAGATCCTCACCTTTAGCCGGCAGGAGCGGCCGCAGCGGCGCGTGATTTCACTGGAGCCGGTCCTGGCCGAAAGCCTCAAGCTGCTGCGTTCGTCGCTCCCGACGTCCATCGAGTTCGATATCGTGCTCGCGGACGATGCGCCGACGGTTCTCGCCGACGCGACCCAAGTCCACCAGGTGATGATGAATCTCGGGACCAATGCCTGGCACGCGATGAAAGACCGTCCGGGGCGCTTGCAGGTAAAACTGGAGCGGTGCCCGGTGGATGCGGAGCTGGCGGCCACGCAATCGCGGTTGCGGCCGGGCCTCTACGCGCGTGTGTCCATCGGCGACACGGGTTGCGGGATGGATGAGGCGACCTTGCGGCGGATGTTCGAGCCGTTTTTCACCACGAAGCCGCCGGGTGAGGGCACGGGTCTGGGTTTGGCCGTGGTGCACGGCGTGATGGAGAGCCACGACGGCGCGGTGACGGTTGTCAGCCAGCCAGGACAGGGCACGGTGTTTCACCTCTATTTCCCCGCCCATGCCGGCGAGGTGATCACGCCCACGCGCCCCGATGAGCAGGCGGCGCGCGGCGACGGCGAGAGCGTGTTGGTGGTCGATGACGAGGAACTTCTCGTGCTTTTGATAACGCAGACGCTGGTCACGCTGGGGTATCAGGCCGAGGGGACGAGTGATCCCGCGGCCGCGCTGGCGCGGGTGCGCGCTGATCCGCAGCGTTTCGCGCTCCTGCTCACGGACCAGACCATGCCGGGCATGACCGGTCTCGCGCTCGCGCGCGAGGTGCGGCAAATCCGGCCGGACCTGCCCGTGATCCTTATGACCGGTTACGCTGGCTACGCGCTGACTGGTGGAATCCACGCCGCCGGAGTCTGCCTGATCTTGGACAAGCCCGCGACGGTCCAGGCGCTGAGTGTCGCGGTGCGCACGGCTTTAACCCCGCAATCTCCGACCTGAACATGGCGCGTATCCTTCTGATCGACGACGACGACGCGGTGCGCACCGTGGTGCGCCTCACCCTCGAGCATTTTGGCCACACCGTGACCGGGGCACGGAACGGCCGGGAGGGGCTCGAACTGTTCGACCAAATCAAAGTCGATCTGCTGATCACGGATATCGTGATGCCCGAAAAGGAGGGCTTGGAGTTGTTGATGGAGCTGCGGAAAAAAAAGACGGCGGTGAAGATCATCGCAATCTCGGGCGGCGGGCGTCAGGGCGGCGCGGACTATCTGCGCATCGCCAAACTCATGGGAGCAACGCAGGTGCTTACGAAGCCGTTTTCCAACGCCGCGTTGATGGCGGTCATCAACGAAGTGTTGCCGGGCGAGGGAGCGGGAAAAAACGCGGTGAACCGGTGAAACCCATGAAATACAAACTCCGTCCGGAGAGGGTAATTTCAACCGGATGGCAGGGGAAGGCACTCATCCTATGACGAAGGCGCTCACCACCGCAGCGGAAGATCCTCGCGAGGAGATCGCGACGTTGGTGCGCACGCTCCATGAGGCGTAGCAGCGGCTGCAGGAATTGGCGACGGCGGGGGCGATGCCGT